>NZ_JBHFJH010000050.1:0-245455 GCF_057334655.1 Paenibacillus sp. AGC31 | reverse complement strand
GCCCGGTACTTCCCGTTGCTCCGGTTTCCCCCGTCGCACCAGTTGCCCCGGTGCTCCCCGTTACGCCGGCTCCCGTGGCTCCCGTTATACCTGTCGCTCCGGTTTCCCCTGTGATACCAGTTACCCCGGTGCTTCCCGTTACGCCAACTCCCGTGGCTCCGGTTATACCTGTGGCTCCTGTTCCCCCAGTGATACCAGTTACCCCGGTGCTTCCCGTTATGCCGACTCCCGTGGCTCCGGTTATACCTGTGGCTCCTGTTTCACCTGTAGCTCCAGTAGTACCTGTTACGCTTAATCCCGTGGCTCCTGTGATCCCCGTCGCCCCAGTCAACCCTGTAACACCAGTCGCTCCTGTCTCACCAGTTGCCCCAGTTCCTCCAGTTCCTCCAGTTACTCCTGTTGATCCCGTTACGCTTAATCCTGTGGCTCCTGTAATTCCAGTTGCCCCGGTTAGCCCCGCAACACCAGTCGCTCCGGTTTCACCAGTACTTCCTGTAACTCCAATGCCGGTTGCTCCTGTCACACCTGTCGCTCCTGCTCCAGCGATCAACGTGTAATCTGGTGAAGTCCCCGGCGTTCCGGTTGGCGATGCCGCATTCGCAATATACGTACTGCCGTTGAACGTTACTACTTGACCCGCTGGATACGTTGGGGCTACGGCTGGATCGAATGGTACAATGCCACTCAAACCTACGCCTGTCGCTCCCGTTTCACCAGTTGCCCCGGTTCCTCCAGTTACTCCTGTTGATCCCGTTACGCTTAATCCTGTAGCTCCTGTAATTCCAGTTTCCCCGGTCAACCCTGTAAGACCAGTCGCTCCGGTTTCACCCGTACTTCCTGTAACTCCAACTCCAGTTGTACCGGTCACACCTGTCGCTCCTGCGCCCGCAAGCAACGTGTAATCCGGTGAAGTCCCCGGCGTTCCGGTTGGCGATGCCACATTTGCAATATACGTACTGCCGTTGAACGTTACGACTTGACCCGCTGGATACGTTGGGGCTACGGCTGGATCGAATGGTACAATGCCACTCAAACCTACGCCTGTCGCTCCCGTTTCACCAGTTGCCCCGGTTCCTCCAGTTACTCCTGTTGATCCCGTTACGCTTAATCCTGTAGCTCCTGTAATTCCAGTTTCCCCGGTCAACCCTGTAAGACCAGTCGCTCCGGTTTCACCCGTACTTCCTGTAACTCCAACTCCAGTTGTACCGGTCACACCTGTCGCTCCTGCGCCCGCAAGCAACGTGTAATCCGGTGAAGTCCCCGGCGTTCCGGTTGGCGATGCCACATTTGCAATATACGTACTGCCGTTGAACGTTACGACTTGACCCGCTGGATACGTTGGGGCTACGGCTGGATCGAATGGTACAATGCCACTCAAACCTACGCCTGTCGCTCCCGTTTCACCAGTTGCCCCGGTTCCTCCAGTCACTCCTGTTGATCCCGTTACGCTTAATCCTGTGGCTCCTGTAATTCCCGTCGCCCCAGTCAACCCTACAAGACCAGTCGCTCCTGTTTCACCAGTTGCCCCAGTTCCTCCAGTTACTCCTGTTACGCTTAATCCCGTGGCTCCTGTAATTCCCGTCGCCCCGGTTAACCCTGTAAGACCAGTCGCTCCTGTTTCACCAGTACTTCCCGTTACTCCAACTCCAGTTGCACCGGTCACACCTGTCGCTCCTGCGCCAGCAATCAACGTGTAATCCGGTGAAGTCCCCGGCGTTCCGGTTGGAGATGCCACATTTGCAATATACGTACTACCGTTAAACGTTACGACTTGACCTGCAGGATACGTTGGGGCCACGGCTGGATCGAATGGTACAATGCCACTCAAACCTACGCCTGTCGCTCCTGTTACGCCGGATGCTCCTGTTTCACCAGTACTTCCCGTTACTCCAACTCCAGTTGCACCGGTCACACCTGTCGCTCCTGCGCCAGCAATCAACGTGTAATCCGGTGAAGTCCCCGGCGTTCCGGTTGGAGATGCCACATTTGCAATATACGTACTACCGTTAAACGTTACGACTTGACCTGCAGGATACGTTGGGGCTACGGCTGGATCGAATGATACAATGCCACTCAAACCTACGCCTGTCGCTCCAGTTGCCCCGGTTCCTCCAGTTACTCCTGTTGATCCCGTTACGCTTAAACCCGTGGCTCCTGTAATTCCCGTCGCCCCAGTCAACCCTGTAAGACCAGACGCTCCTATAGCTCCGGTACTTCCCGTTACTCCAACTCCAGTTACTCCTGTAACTCCCGTTGCTCCTGCTCCAGCAAGCAACGTGTAATCCGGTGAAGTCCCAGGCGTTCCGGTTGGCGATGCCACATTTGCAATATACGTACTACCATTGAAAGTGACGACCTGACCCGCTGGATACGTTGGGGCTACGGCTGGATCAAATGGCACTAGGCCTGTCAATCCCGCCCCGGTTGTTCCCGTTACACCTGACGCACCTGTGGCTCCTGTAGGTCCTGCACCTGCAAGCAATGTATAGTCTGGCGAAGTACCTGGCGTACCCGTAGGAGAAGCCACAGTCGTTATATACGTACTGCCATTGAAGGTAACGACCTGACCTGCTGGGTACGTTGGAGCTACTGCAGGGTCAAACGGAACTGCACCATTGAGACCGATGCCCGTAGCTCCGGTCGCACCTGTAACTCCCGATCCTGCTAACAACGTATAATCTGGAGAACTTCCTGGCGTACCCGTTGGCGAAGCGAGATTTGTAATGTAAGTACTGCCACCAAACGTGACGATCTGTCCAGCTGGATATGTTGGGGCTAATGCGGGATCGAATGGCACGATGCCACTTAATCCTGCACCTGTGGCTCCAGTTACACCAGTCGCCCCCGCAGCAGCGATTAATGTGTAATCCGATGAAGATCCCGGTGTTCCTAGAGGACCAGCTACACTTGCAATGTAAGTACTACCATTATACGTAATGACTTGACCTGCTGGATAACCCGGGGCGAGCGCTGGATTAAATGCTACTGCTCCTGTCAAACCACCTCCGGTTGCTCCCGTTGCTCCAGTCGTTCCACCCGACAGCAAAAGAGTGTAGTCTGGAGAACTTCCGGGTGTACCCAAGGGACCGTTTACATTGGCAACATAAAGACTGCCATCGTAGCTTACTACTTGACCTTGAGCATAAGTTGGTCCCAGTGCAGGATCATATGCAGTAATATTGTTCAAGCCAACACCAGGTGCTCCTGCCGGACCCTGTGCTCCCTGTGGACCGACTGGGCCAACCGGCCCTACTGGTCCAATTCCTCCAGGTGTACCAGTAGCCCCTTTCACCCCAGGGACTCCCGGGACACCGGGTACCCCCGGAACTCCTGGCACTCCCTGTGGACCAGCTGGTCCGGTAATCCCTCCAGTTCCAAGAGTTGTCGTCGCCCGGCCTAATGATATGGAGATTGATCGAATTAATCCCACAAGTTTATCTTTTTCTGTAGGTGGTACTTCAAGAAGCAACGTCACACTTAACAAGTCATCCAGTAAGTTCTGCAAGTTACCTGCGAGATTAATAAGCGGAACAGGGACAATCTCTGAACCTGCAATCGTTAATTCCAATACAGCTTGTAATTCTGCCTTTACCCCCGCACGAAATCCAGATTGATTCACAAAAGTAAGTAACTGGCGTAATGCGTTCTGCAAAGACATTATATTGGCTGAAGTCGGCTGACTGATTGCAGCAGGAATAGCCACAGCCAAAGAACGCAGTATGGATTCAAACTCCTCCAGTTCTCTTGTAGTTATTGGAATAAACGGAGAGCCCGCTCTAAAAGATCTGCCGTCCAGAAAAGCTTTAATATTGACCCTTTTTCGATCATCGGACATGCTTATCTCAATCCTCCTCTATCTTGCTCGCTTTTCAAGCTTATGTAACATAGGAAGGAAAATTATCTTGGACACTCTTTTAAGTCAAAAAAAGATCATTCATGTTCCACGTTGAACAAGATTAAACGGTAGTCTTCAACAAAAAAACACCCTCCTTAAGAGGGTGTTTCCGCACTTTTTGTATGAAATTCAGGCTATTTCGATGAATCCAAAGGAAATTGCAAAATAAACTCTGTTCCTTCGCCAAGCACACTATTGACAGTAATCATGCCTTGATGCGCATCAACAATATTTTTCACAATCGCTAAACCAAGCCCCGTACCTACACTTTCTCCCCGAACACGAGCCTTGTCTGCTTTGTAGAATCGTTCAAAAATAAATGGCAAGTCGGATGAAGGGATACCTACACCCTGATCCTTCACAGAAACTCTGACAAATGGAGCACGAAGATAAGTGACCCTCTCGGCTGAGATCATTACATTTTTGCCAGTAGGTGTATGTCTGAACGCATTATCCAGCAAATTCGTAAATACTTGCTCAAGTCGATCCTCATCTGCCTGTTGAAGTTCAATAGTTGGTTGTTCGAACTTAAATTGCAGTTGAATTCCCTGTTCTTTTGAACGCACCGAGAACTTCCGATATACACGTTCAAGTAGCTCTCCGAGGTCAACTTCCTTCATCACCATGTCCGTGTGTCCAGCTTCCATCCGCGCAAGGTCAAGCAAGTCTTTAACCAGTCTGCCCATCCGCAAGGACTCATCATGAATGACTTGGATCAGTTCTTCGCTCTCTTCGGGTGAGGTTGCCATGCCGTCCAGAAGCGCTTCGCTGTAGCCTTGCATCATGGATAATGGGGTACGTATCTCATGAGATACGTTAGCCACGAAATCACGCCGCATTTTCTCCAGACGCACTTCTTCTGTTACATCTCTTAAGACAGCCACAGCCCCTCTGACAACACTGTCAGCATACAACGGTGCCATCTGAACAGACCAGACACCTTGCTGTACGTGAACATTGGAGTTCTGGTCCCCACCTTGCTCCATCACCATTCTGAACAAAGGAAGAAGGGGCTCAGGTACATCACGCGATGTCTTGTCAGACTGCTCGGATTCTTGTCCTTCGTCCATTTTTGCCCAATCGAGATCATACCATGTCTGCATGATCTTTTCTCCAGGCGGATTCGTCAGAATAACTTTGCCTTCACCATCAAATGTAACCACCGCATCGGTCATGCTGCGAAGCACACTCGCCAAATGTTCCTTCTCATGGTTAAGGTTTCGAATATTATCTTCTAGTTGGGCAGCCATATGATTAAATGTGTTGGCAAGTTCACCAATCTCATCACTCGTTACCAGGGAGAGACGTGTTCCGTAGTTCCCTTTGCGAATCGCATTGGCTGCCTGAATCAATTGCTGCATGGGTTGCGTTATTTTGGTGAATAGAAACAATGCAAAAAACGTGGTTAAACTGAATCCGATAATACAGATATAGGTGAACAAACGCTTAATATCTCTGGATTCGGATTCTGCAAAGTTTGTATCAATGTAGGGCAGCAAAAAAAGACCCAGCGCTATAAGTACACAACCCACAAGGCAGATAATAGTGATCCATAACTTCCCGACCAGTGATCTCCAGAAACTAAAACTACTTCGGTACTTCCAGTTTATAACCCACACCCCACACCGTCGTAATCATGGCCGCCGATTCAGGCGATACCTTGTTAAGTTTCTCGCGAAGGCGCTTCACGTGCGTATCCACGGTACGAAGATCGCCAAAGAATTCGTAATTCCATACATCTTTGAGCAATTCTTCTCTGGAGAAAACTTTGTCGGGAGATGTTGCCAGGTAGTGCAGCAATTCATATTCTTTTGGTGTAAGACTAATCTCTTCGCCACCAGCGGTTACCCGGTGGGCATCATGCTCAATAACCAGATGCGGGAACACGATGTTGTTACTCGAATTGCTCTCCTTGGAGAGATAAGCTGTCGCGGAAGATCGACGCAAAATCGCTTTGACGCGATAAATCACTTCACGCGGGCTGAATGGTTTTACAACATAATCATCAGCGCCAACTTCGAAGCCTTGAACCCGGTTAATCTCTTCACCTTTTGCAGTGAGCATCAAAACCGGCGTTGATTTCACCTGACGAAGACGGGTACACACTTCAACACCATCCATACCCGGCAACATCACATCAAGCAAAATCAGCCCGTAGTCCCCTGCTGTTGCTTTACGCAGCGCAGTTTCCCCATCCTCAGCTTCATCGATTTCATAACCTTCTTTTTCAAGATACATTTTCAAAAGCCTGCGGATTCTCTCTTCGTCATCCACGACCAGTATTCGATTCTCATGTTCAGCCATGCCTCTCCAGCCCCTTTGCAATAACTCCTCATCACTTCTATTATGTTCGATCTGGCGAACAATATTTGAATACCCTTCAATAAAAAGGTACGTTTGTGTTTCCCGCTTCTAAACTCAACCTTTGCAATACAAGTCTGTCCTAGTCAGCTCCAGCATAAGAATGTAATCCGGCAATTACCAGATTCACCCCAACTAGTGTAAACATGACGACCAGGAAGCCAAGAACTGCAAGCCATGCAGACTTCTGACCTTGCCAACCTCTGGATAAACGCAAATGCAGATACACACTATAATATAGCCACGTAATCAATGCCCACACCTCTTTGGGGTCCCAACCCCAAAAGCGACTCCAGGCAATTTGAGCCCAGATCATGGCAAAAATTAATGCTCCCAGCGTAAATATCGGAAAACCAATGGCAATCGCGCGATAACTTATCTCATCCAGATCATCGGCATCGATTCCATCCATCATTGGTTGTAACGCTTGTCCCAGTGGTCTGCGCACAAGAAGTCGTACAATTCCATACAGGATTAGACCTACAATAAGTGACCAAACCACCGTATTCAGCTTGCGCCCGGCATTTACCCCGTTCATCCAGGAAGGCGTCTCAAGTAAAGGTTTTTTCATGCCAAGAAACGGTGTCATGCTCTCCACTTCGCTATTATATGGTGCAAAAATCGGAGGCATGCGATAAATCACTTTCTCTATTGTACTATTTTCCTGTACCTCTGTGTCAATGCTGACCGTTTTCTGTACAAAAACCGCCTCGTAACCAGCTGTACGAAAGGCAAATACCGTTCCGATAAATCCGATGACTACAACGATCGTAACCAGGGTGAATTCAACCCATCCTCGTTGACGTCTTGAAGACTTGTCTTTACCACTGAAATCAACAGTACGGAGCAAATACATGAACCCTGCGGCAAAACCCACGGCGAAGAATGCTTCACCAAGCGCAGCCAATGTCACGTGAATTTTCAGCCAAATGGACTGAAGCGCCGGGATTAATGGTTGTACCTCCTGAGGAAATACAGCGGCGTACGCCATAATAATAATGGTAAGTGGTAAGGCAAACAAACCCAGTAATGACTTTCGGTATATGGCATATACAACAATAAATGCAACCATGATCATCATGGACAGAAAAGACATGAACTCATACATGTTACTGACCGGGATATGACCTGCCCCAGCCCATCGGGTTACAAAAAATACGATATGCGCCGCCAAGGCAACAGTCGAAGCGATAAAAGCTCTTTTACCCCAGCGATTCATATGGTCCAGAGGATCACGATTACTCCATTTTTTGCCCATGACCGCGACAGCATATAACAAGAATGCAGCACAATAGAGAAAGAAAGATACGATAAATGCGTCGCTGCTGAAATCCAATAATCTCATGCCTGGTTCCCCCCGTTATCCAACGACTTCTCTTCAACTTCCAGATTCATCTGTTTCAAAACGGCCGCAACTTCACGCCTGAAGCCAAACCAGTTTTTGTTGGTATGTCCACCCAAGGTGAGCTGTTTATCATCAAAACGAATCCAAATGCGGCGATGATGCCAATAAAAACCCATGACCAGACCCAACATAACAATACCGGCTCCTACCCACACAAAAGGCATTGCCTTATCCACTCTTATATTGAGATAACTTACGGACTGAATAATATCGACCTTGTCCATGCTGTCTACTTCCAGCTGTAAAGGAATATCAGCTCCAATCAGCTGTTGGTTAATCGCATCCTGTTGAAACCGTTGTTTATCAATCTGCTTCGCAAAGTACAGATATTGTATCCCCTCTTCGGGCAGATCCGGTCCCTTGATGAGAAAGAGAAAAGCAGGTGCATTAGGTGAAGGCGATTTTGATTTGGGCTGACCATTCTCATCCAATCCAAAGTCCATAAACTTTTCTTTTACCGTAAGCTTATAAGGACCAGCTTCAAATGTTCTTTGGGTATCTACCATATCGATCTTGAGTGCCCCGTATACTTCACCCGTCTTTGTATTGACCAGATCAGGTGTTACGGACCGAATGGTGGGTGTTAGATCATAATCAAACTGATATGCTTTCAGACCGTTATAATTCAATGGATGATTCACGCGTACATCATGTCTGGCCACCTCAGCTAACTGAGGTTTCTTCGAGAGATCCGAACAATCTGCTGTACATTCATACAAAACAACTTTTGTTTCGAACAGTTTCGGAACGGTTTTATTGAGGTTACGGAATTGCTCAGGTACTTCTTCCTCACTGTAGAATTCAACATTAAACTTTTCATTTTGGAGATACATCGACGTATTCGGGATCTTTTTGATCTCACCTTCAGGAAAAGCGACATGCTCGTCCAGATTCAGACCTGGAAGCCCTCGTGCGAGCACCGCCAGCAGAAATATAATGAGTCCAATATGGATGACATATGGGCCCCATCGACTGAATCGCTGTTTCTCTGCGAGTAATGCATCACCCTGGGTGTGCACGCGGTATCCTTTCTTTTTCAGTGGCGTAACCGCTTTCTTAATCCAGTCTTCTGGTGCCTCTTCGATGGTACCTTGGTACACGAGACGCTGTCTTGTCAAAAATTGCGTATGCTTACGTATTCTTTGTTTATTCAGTGCTTTGTAGAGCGGCAGGACGCGATCCAGACTGCATATCACCAATGATGCCCCAATCAGCACCAGCAGTAGAATAAACCACCAGGATTCGTATGTATGGGATAAACCCAACAGATAATAGATATGTCCCAACTGACCGTATGTTTCTTTGTAGTACACGGAAGGATCGATATTCAGAAATGTACTTTCTTGCGGATAGATTGTACCAAGCATAGAACCTACAAGCGTAAAAACAATCATATAGACGGCAATTTTAACGGAAGAAAAAAAGTTCCATATGCGGTCAATGATGTTGGGATTACTACGCTGTGAACGGCGCGCCATGCCATCATAACGCATTTCCAACACTTCATCCGATTTAGCTTCAGACTCCAGCAGCGGTTTCCCACATGCTTCACATAGTACAGTGCCTACCGGATTCTGGTGTCCGCACTCACATTTGGTATTTTGGAACACGAATAGACCTCCTGTCAGGGCTGCTTCGCCAGTTGCGAAATTTGAGCGTCAAGTGTGTCCAAATCAAGTTGACCGATATGAATGGTAGAGATTTTGCCCGTGTCGGATACAAAGAATGTCGTTGGCATCGGAGAGATCCCAAAATCACGAACCGAGTTTTTCTCCCGATCAAGCATGATTGGAAACGTAACCCCAACCTGCCGAACAAAATTATCCACGGTCATCTGGTCTTCTCCAACATTAATCCCGACAAATTGCACTCCCTGTTCCTTCCATTTGTCAGCTTGCGCCTGAAGTGCAGGCATTTCTTTAACACAAGGTTCACACCATGTGCCCCAGAAATTGATCACCATCGCTTTTCCTTTGTACTCATCAGACGTATGAACTTGACCATCCAGGCCCAGCAGTTCAAAAGAAGGAGACTTGTCCCCTTCCTTTGGCTTGCCATTCGAGCCGGATACCGATGTCGTAATCGCATATCCGCCCAACACCAGGATCAATAACAAAATGACGATTTGCACCGTTCTTCTTGATTTCCCCATGTGCTGCTCCCCTTTTAAGTGACTGTAGCATTCGCATCTTATTGGTCTAAGACAACTGTGAACATCCTATGAACAATTATAGCGAATTTCGTCACAAAACTGCGGCGGTTTTATGAAAATTATGTGTCCTCACATTACCTTTTTTTCATTTTTTTGGCTGGTTCTGATTGTGCGAGGGTAATTAGGTTGTTAACTTCTTCTTTGGTCAGATGACGTGTCAGACCACGTTTCAGGTTTTGTAGCAAAATACCACCAAACGAAATCCGTTTCAGACGGGTTACCGGATGGTTGATTGCCTCGAACATACGTCTAACCTGACGGTTACGTCCTTCATAGATCGTAATGGAAATGACCGACTCATTGGCCGCTGTATCCACATCTTTGTACTCTACCTCTGCAGGAGCAGTCATGCCGTCATCAAGCATAATGCCTGTCTTTAATTTCTCCAGAGCTGTACCATGCGGCACACCTTTAACCGTTGCATGATACGTTTTGGGTACGTGATGCTTCGGATGCGTCAGCAAATGTGCAAACTCACCATCATTGGTAAGGATCAATAAGCCCTCTGTGTCATAATCCAGACGACCTACAGGATATACACGTTCCTTGACACCTTTCAGGTAGTCGGATACAATTTTTCGACCTTCCGGGTCAGATGCACTTGTGATTACGCCTTTTGGCTTGTTTAACATCAAGTACACTTTTTTCTCACTGCGGATCGGTTTTCCATTAACCGTAATCATATCCTCTTCGGGGTTCGCTTTTGTACCCAGTTCGGTTACGACCTCCCCGTTAACTTCTACTTTGCCGGACAGGATTAGTTCCTCGCTCTTGCGGCGGGATGCAATGCCTGCCTGTGCGATAATTTTTTGTAATCTTTCCATGTTTGTCATGTCACCTCACACTAATGATACCCATCACGCAAGGAAATCACAAGGATAATCCAAGGATTTTGTAAACTGGCGACACGAATATGCATTTTAGGCTACCTTCCCCTTTGAGGTTGACGCAAAAAAAGCCTGCCTTTACACGACCTGTTGAACACAGATGGCGTAAAGATAGACCTTTTTCTCAAATCATTTAATTGGAAACTTTGCCGGCAACTGCAACCTGTTTTTTGGCAGGTTTAGTACTCTCTTTAATGAAAGTCTGCAATGTTTTGGAAGTAATATAATAAGTACGTCCACCGTACACAAATGTCATCATACCAATGACCCGGTTGTTCTGATCCATAACAGGGCCACCTGAATTACCTTGGGCCATGGATTTCACAATACTGCCGATTCCCTTTTTACCTGGAACGTCCGAAGCTTGAGAACTGAACACTCTGCTTTTGGCTATCGTATTGTAGGTTGAAGGAAAATCTTCATCCAGGATGACAAGATCACCAGCAGGATTTTTGGGAAATCCAATCGTATAGACAACCTGGTTATCCCTTGCATTAGCAAATGTGACCGGTTGGGCATCTATTTCCTTGTCCAGCTTCAGCAGTGCCATGTCTGTGACCGGATCTGTCTTAATAATTTTCGCCTTTATAGGTTTACTAAGGGAACCCGGGCTTGCAACAGTCAGTGTACCTTCATCACCATCAGACAGTTCAGCAAAACTCTGAACGACATGATAATTCGTGAGCACTTCATCCTTTGAGATCAATATTGAGGTACCAACATCATAATATACCATATCGGGTTCATCCTGCTTGACCAAACGTACATTCACGACTGGAAAAGAATCCGCTGTGACTGCCATTTGTGCACGCAGCTGTTTGTCGAAGTAACCTGTAAAATGTATCGTCTGAACGGCTTGAGCTGCCGCCAACCCCGTTGACCCCGCGAGCATTGCAACAGCAAGCACGCCTGACATTCCGACACGGAGCATTCGTTTCCAACTCTTCTGCATGTCTCACTCTCCTCCGCTATTATTCTAGCATATCTAATATATCGGAAGGAAAGGAGATATCTTTTAACCAAAAACGAGCAAACAAATGGCGAGGGCAGCAATAAAACCAACGACATCGGAAAACAACCCTACTTTGAGTGCATACCGACCGTTCCTTATGCCTACAGCTCCAAAATAAACAGTCAGCACATATAACGTGGTGTCTGTACTTCCCTGAATCGTAGATGCCATACGTCCAATCATGGAGTCAGGGCCATGGGTTTTGATCAGATCGGTTGTAAACGCCAGAGAGCCTGTCCCCGTTAAAGGACGAAGTATTCCGAGTGGCAACACTTCCCCTGGAACACCCATCCATGACACCAGTGGAGCGAACAGACTAATCAAAAAATCCAGTGCACCCGAGGCACGAAATACGCTGATTGCGACCATCATGCCCACGAGATGCGGAATAATACTAATTGCAGTAGAGAATCCATCCTTGGCCCCATCAACAAAGGATTCGTAAACCGGGACCTTTTTGGTAAACGCATATAATGGAACAAACGCGATAATAACCGGGATGGCCCAGACGGAGATCCAGTTGATGAAGGTTAACAAAGTTACTCATCCTTTCATGCCGGAATTGCCACTTTTCTGTATGCGCGGCGGTTTGTGTAATGCCCTGTTCCGATACCAGCGATCGGCGATTATAGCAGCAAGTGTAGCGATAATGGTAGCCATCAATGTTGTTCCCACAATCTCTGTAGCATTGGCGGAATGATAGTTTAAGCGGATGGCGATCAGCGTTGTCGGAATAATGGTAATACTAGCCGTATTCAGAGCCAGTAAGGTGCACATGGCAGGAGACGCTGTTTGTTTGTCCGGATTAAGCTCCTGCAGCTGTTGCATGGCTTTGATTCCCATCGGAGTAGCCGCATTTCCTAGCCCCAGCAGATTGGCACTCATATTAGAGAGAATATAACCCATCGCCGGATGATTTTTGGGCACATCGGGGAACAGGAAGCCAACAACCGGACCGAGCAGCTTGGCAATCCGGGCCAGGAGACCCGCATCTTCAGCCATTTTCATCATGCCCATCCAGAACACTAGCACACTAATCAGTCCAAAACAGACCGTGACTCCCGTTGCCGCCCCATCAAAAGCAGCTTGCGTGACCACTTCGATATTGCCGTTGACGGCTGCAAAAGCAAATCCGATTAAAATCATGAGCAGCCAAATTAAATTAATCACAGATTATATCCTCCCTTCAATGGCGATTTAGCTAAGGAGACAATAGATGGCTTAACACGGCACGCCATGCAGCTGCCCAGGAAGAGACATCACCGACTCCACCCAGTGTTGCATCTTCTGTCTTCGGTTCAGGAGGAATATAACTGCCTTTGCGATACACGGGAATTGAGCCAACAAGTTTGCCATCAAGCTGCATATCAATGCGACCTGCCAATCCGAACGAAGGATCTGTCGATTGTTCCTTGCCTTCCGTTTCCGACTGTCCTCGATTTTCGTGTAGTATCAATTTCTTGGTCAATGAGCCTTGTTCACTCTTAGCCAGTGGGTACCAGAATCCCCGGCCCGTAACGACATCCGTATTTTGCACAGGCTGTTCTTGCTTGGCGACCTCTACCAATGGGAAGTATTCAAACCCGAAATCTAGCATCCGAGCATGATCGTTCCAATCGTTTCCGTCGTTCAGCGTTACCGCGGCGAGCTGCTGTCCATTACGTGTAGCGGAGCTGACCAAACATCTGAAAGCTTTTTTTGTGTAGCCGGTCTTCACTCCATCCGCACCTTCATACATCCGCAGCATTTTATTTTTATTGTGCCAAGAGTATTCCCAGCTTTCATTGGGGTTCGGTGCGGATTTGTCCTCCGTGGCTACGATGCGTTTGAACACCGGATTGTGCAAGGCATATGCCGTTAATCGGGCCAAGTCATTGGCTGTAGAATAGTGACCTTCTGCATCCAGTCCATGAGGGTTCATAAAATGGGAATGCGTCAGACCGATTTGCTCCGCCTTTTTGTTCATTAACAGGACAAAGCCTTCTTCCGATCCACCTACATGTTCCGCTATTGCAGAGGCCGCGTCATTGCCTGAACGGAGCATTAGCCCGTACAACATGTTCTCCAGCGTCATCTCTTCACCTAACTTGAGATAGAGAGATGATCCTTCTTTGGCAAAAGCAGTGGGCGTCACTTTAACTTTTTCATCCAGCTTGCTGTGTTCAATCGCAACGATCGCTGTCATGATTTTGGTCAAACTGGCAATTCGCAGTTCCTTATCCCCATCTTTGCTGTATAAGATCCGGCCTGATGTCACATCAATGAGAGCAGCGCTTTGCGCATGTGTAGACGGACCTTGAATCGTTGCCTGGGCTTGAGTTGCCCCTAATGAAGACAGCAAGAAGACAGGGATAAGCATGCATGCAATGACTTTCGTTATTTTTCGCATCAATTCATTCCTCCGGGTCACTTGGAATCTTGTACTATCTTATGTTCGGACAACTTGGAGTATGTCCCATAGGGCAAAAACAGCAAAAATCCCTCACGCTTGGATGCGGGAGGGATCATGACGAAATGATTCAGCTATACGTTGATGGATCTGGTGTAACCGGTACATCTGATGTATTCGTTTGTGTTGTATTACGTTGGAACATGCCCTGGATTCGGTCAAGAACATAAGGGGTAGAGTCAATGAGCTTCTCAAACAAATGCGTGGAGTTATCGAGTGGTACAATGTGTACCCCTTGTTTACCAACGACAAGAAATGCGATTGGGCGGATGGAAACTCCACCACCACTACCTCCACCAAAAGGTGAAGATACAGAGGCATGCTCTGTCTTAGCTCCTGTCGTGGAACCAGTCTCCTTGTTCTTTTCATCATTCACGCGAAAATCGCTACCACCTGCTGCAAATCCGAAACCCACTTTACTGATCGGCAGAATGACTGTACCGTCAGGTGTTTCAACTGCATCGCCAACGATAGTATTGACATCCACCATGGCCTTGATATTTTCCATTGCAGTTTCCATTAAGCCTTGAATTGGATGATCTGACATCTGAATTCCCTCCAGTTTCAATGTAAGCTAGGTTTGATCTAACCATATGATCCCCAAACTCCAGGGGACTTATGTAACAAATGCATTTTATCCATATCCTGCGATTTCTCAGTCTCATCTGGGCTAAAATGTGTAACGAGTGTTCTGCACATCACTGTACCCATCAGAAACTGCCAGTCCAAATTGAGAAAACATGAACGAATAACACATCGCTATCTTCAAAGAGTTACGGTTTTTCCCCTTCGAGCTTTTGTTTCTCCTTGTGTTTACGACGCTGCTCTCGCAGTAGCTTGAACCACATCCGCCATCCGCCTTCGACTTGTAACACTCGGGTTAATAACCTTATTCCTGCAACCATAATGGCTGTAATCCGGATCTTCAATCGGAATTCAAGTTCCGTCCGGAACTCCATCTCATCTGACCATACCGGTATAACTTCAAGCATTGGCGTCTTTTCAAACTTAACCTGATAGGTCAGAAAACCAATGATAATGGACTTGATTCCCCATACCCAACCCGTAAGGACAGCCGTATACGCTGCATCACCAACCCCGATGTGGGTAGCCCAGGACAGTTGAGTCATATGTACGCGTGTGAGTGTTTGCTTAAGCCACAGCTTGAGCGCGTCCGTTGCCCTAAGCATGATTTTCACATCTTTAGCCCACTTCTTGACTTTGCGTTTGTTGACTCTCTCGCTTCCCTGGACCTCCCCTCTCGAATGATTCATGGATTGTTCGGTCTTGACCAGAAAACCTTCCTTCATATTGCGAAAAACAATACTCGGGATCTCATAGTTAATCCGCACAATTCCATAGAGAAGACGAACATTAATATTGGCGTAATCATCACTTTTATGTTTACTGAATGTAAAATGTACATGAACATTTGAGATGAGGACTGCGGCAATCAGCAATGCGAACAACAAACCGATTCCTCCAAGCCAAATCCACACAGGCCTTACCTCCAAGCCCTCAATTCTTTTTCTCGTCTAGTATGGCACTTTGAATAGGAAAAAATTCACGTCTGACCTAAAAATCCCATTTCATATTTATTTGGAAACTGTTTTATTACCATTTATCTAAAACATTGCACAAAAAAACCGACTCCACTAATGGTGTCGGTTAATATAACATTTCAAATTAGAGTGAAGAATCCGTGCTATCATCTTCGCTGTTGATATGACTTAGATCATCCGCCGGATCAGCACTTTCCGGTTCCAGTTGTTGCAGATCCAGTTTGTTGAATAAGAGTTGTGTCTCTTCCTCCAGGTTCTCCGAATCTTCGAACAAGCCTGGTTCCGGTAGGTCTTTAATTGAAGCCAATCCGAAATAATCAAGGAATGACTTGGTCGTTCCGTACAGAATTGGTCGTCCAATCGCCTCGGCTCGTCCCACTTCAATTATCAAATCCTTATTCACGAGCGTATGAATGGCCCGCTCCGATTTTACACCGCGGATTTCCTCAATCTCTACCCGTGTAATGGGCTGCCGGTACGCTACAATAGCCAGCGTCTCCAGAGCCGCTTGGGATAAGGATGTTCGTGCTGGAGAGTACGCCAGTTTCTCAAAATACACAGCATGCTCAGGCAAGGTGCCCAACTGAACTACACCAGCGATCTTGAGAATCTGTACACCTCTTCCCTGCTGTGAAAATTCATGAATCATCTCCTCAATCGAGTCCGTTACAAGCTCCACTCGCTGGTCGACGATCTCGGCGATTTGTTTGATACTCAGACCTTCTTCTCCGGACAAAAACAGCAGGCCTTCAATAATCGATTTCAATTTCGGAAAATCCATGATTCTTTGTTTCCCCTCTCCACTCCATAACGATATCCTCAAACATCCGTTCCTGATAACAGACAATCTGCTTCATCTTCATCAGTTCCAGCACCGCCAGAAAAGTGACAACAATCTCATGGCGATAGATATGCTCATCCATCAACTTGGAGAATAACAGTCTGCCTCCCGGCCCCATACTTTCCAAAGCGCCGATGACATCCCGTATCCGGTCCTTAACCGAAATCTCATCCCGTTTGATTCGGGTTACAGTTGTACGCTTCTCAGCCTTGCGTAGCGCCTTCTGGAATGCTGCAATCAGATCAGAGGTGTGTAAACCCTCAACCGGGTTCGATTGGGCTTCTACGGGCATATAGGGGCGCAAATCCTCGGGCTCTTTGGAAAATATAAGGCTGCGTTCCCACTCCCGTTCATGAAGATGACGTGCAATTCCCTTGTACTTGCGATATTCTATCAGACGTGCAATCAGCTCTGCACGTGGATCATAATCTTCTTCTTCCATATAATCATAATCCTCGAAATCCTCAATGACCGGTGGTTTGGGCAATAAAAGTTTGCTCTTGATCGACAGCAATGTTGCTGCCATGACCAGAAATTCACTCGTAATATCCAGTTCCAGTTCCTGCATCGAATGCAGGTACGCCATGTATTGATCGGTAATATCGCTGATGGGAATATCCTGGATATGAATTTCAGCCTTATCAATCAGATGAAGCAGCAGATCCAAAGGCCCTTCAAAAGTCTCCAGTTTGTATGTAACTACCGTCACTAGACGAATCCTCCCGCCAGAAAAATACAAAACCCTGCTAAGCCGTCCGAATCCGGTTTCCCGTGTTCGTCTGCGCAAAGCAGGGCACTACTATTAAATAAGCACTATTTTAGCTGTTTCGTCAAGTTTGCCATCTCAATTGCCGCCGTAGCCGCATCCCAACCTTTGTTACCCGCCTTGGTTCCGGCACGTTCAATCGCTTGTTCAATATTTTCTGTTGTAACCAGTCCAAAGATTGTAGGCACGCCTGTTTTCAGGTTGATTGCCGCTACCCCTTTAGCCATCTCGTTGCACACATAATCGTAATGTGTAGTTGATCCACGAATGACAGTTCCCAGCGTAATCACCGCATCATACTTGCCACTCTCCGCCATTTTCTGCGCTATTAAAGGGATTTCGAACGCACCTGGGACCCAGGCTACATCCACTTCCTCATCCTTCACGCCGTGACGTTTGAATGCATCGAGCGCTGCGCTAAGCAATTTGCTCGTGATGAATTCGTTGAAACGTCCAACAACAACTCCATATCTTAATCCTTCTGATACTAAATGTCCTTCAAAAAATTGTGCCATTCATGTCATCTCCCTAACGGTATAATGTAATGTAAGTAACGGAAATCCCTAATTAATCTCTTCCATAAATTACATGGTGAACGTTATTCACCTAAAATTATTTACTCTTCGTTCTGCTCGATATCATCAAACTTGAGCATATGCCCCAACTTGGCTTGCTTGGTGTGAAGATACACCGTATTGTCCTCGTTCTCCTCCATCTGGATCGCGACACGCTCTACCACTTCAAGTCCATATCCTTCAAGGCCTTTAATTTTACGAGGGTTGTTAGTTAACAGTCTGATCTGACGAACTCCAAGGTCTTTTAGAATTTGAGCGCCAATTCCGTAATCACGCAAGTCGGCAGCAAAACCCAAACTCAGGTTTGCGTCAACAGTATCCATACCTTCCTCTTGCAGCTTATAGGCTTTGAGCTTGTTAATCAGCCCAATCCCCCGACCTTCCTGTCTCATATATAACAGTACGCCATTGCCTTCCTCGTGAATCTGTTTGAGTGCCGCATCAAACTGCGGACCACAGTCACAACGATGCGAATGGAATACATCACCTGTCAAACATTCAGAGTGCACACGTACAAGCACAGGTTTCGAACCATCAATTTCTCCTTTGACCAAAGCCACATGTTCCTTATTGTCCACAGCATTTGTATAAGCCACCGCTTGAAACTCACCAAAGTCTGTTGGCATACGCACAGCCACTTCACGTTGAACCAGCTGTTCTTTTTCGTTACGGTAACGAATCATGTCCTGAATACTGATCAGCTTCAGATCATGTTTGCGGGCAATCTCCTGCAGATCCGGAAGTCTGGCCATTGTGCCATCTTCCTTAATCACTTCACAGATAACGCCAGCAGGGTAGGAACCACACATGATAGCAAGATCTACTGCAGCTTCCGTATGTCCGGCACGCCGAAGTACACCGCCGTCTTTTGCAATCAACGGGAACATGTGACCAGGCTTACGGAAGTCCCCGGCTTTCGCCTCAGGATCAATCAGACCTTTCACAGTAATAGAACGTTCATGTGCCGAAATACCTGTTGTCGTATCTTTGTGGTCCACAGAAACGGTGAAAGCTGTTCCATGGAAATCCGTATTTTGTTGAACCATCGGTTTCAGGTTAAGTTCGTCCGCACGTTGTTGTGTAATCGGAACACAGACCAGACCTCTACCTTCAGTAATCATGAAATTAATGACTTCAGGTGTCGCCTTTTCGGCCAAAGCGATAAAATCGCCTTCATTCTCCCGATCTTCATCATCCACAACAATGACGGGTTTACCACGCATGAGATCATATATGGCTTCTTCTATTGTGTCCAGAATGGATTGTTCTGACATTGGTCCACCTCCAGTTAATTTCTGTTCTCTATTTATACAAATCCGTGATTGGAGAGAAAATCTTCACTGATACTGCGCGGCTTGCCAGCATCTGTCTCCCGATGTCCTCTTCCATACTGGAGCAGATGATCCACATATTTGCCCAAAATATCGCATTCGATATTAATGGTATCCCCTGTCTTTTTCACATTTAGTACAGTTTCACCAATGGTATGCGGGATAATGGAAACCGTGAATGCGGTATCCGATGTATGGACAACGGTCAAGCTAATGCCATCCAGTGTAACCGATCCTTTGGGGATCAGATATTTGAACAACTGGTGATCATCAGGCTTGATCTCAAACACAATTGCATTCTGATCACGTGTTATACTGCCAATCACTCCAGTACCATCGACATGACCCTGTACGATATGTCCGCCAAAACGACCGCCTGATTGCATGGCCCGCTCCAGATTAACTTTACTGCCTGATTGCAGCTGACTGAGATTGGTATGGCGATAGGTTTCAGGCATTACATCGGCGGTAAAACCTCCACCTTCGAGCGTTGTCGCAGTTAAGCACACGCCGTTCACTGCTACACTATCACCAATCTTCAGATCGTCCATGATGGCGGAAGCTCCGATATTCAGGACCATCGCTTCGCCTTTCCGACCAATACGCCGGATCTGACCGACTTCTTCCACCAAACCGGTAAACATGCTGCCGCCTCCCTTTTTCAAGTTATAAAAAACCTAACTTTCTACTTTCAAATCCATTTATTTATTCAGGCCACACCGGAATACCACCAATGCTGATATTATCTCCAACTTGTTCGATCTCCAACTGATTCAATTGAATCGCCTGATTCATACGTTCCACACCTTCGAAGCGGAAGCTTCCAGGTGTATCATAACCGCCTACAATCTTCGGAGCGATAAACATCAGCAGTCGATCGACCAACCTTGCCTCCAGCATGGCTCCATTCAAGGTACCTCCACCTTCAAGCAAAATTGAACCAATGTCACGCTCACCCAACTTGCTAAGTCCGTTTAACAGATCCACACGTGGTCCAGGACCACAGCGTATAATTTCGACGCCGTAGGCTTCCAAACGTTCAGCAGCTTCAGGACTGGCTTCGTCTGTTGTTAGCACCCATGTTGGAGCAAGACCATCCTTAACCATTTTGGCACCTACGGGAAGACGTAACTTTGAATCCACCACAATGCGCACCGGACTAATGCCTTCGACTTGCAAACGGGTTGTAAGTTCTGGATTATCGGCAATCACTGTGTCCACGCCAACCATAATTCCCTGGTGACGATGACGAAGGGCATGCACAATCTCACGAGCAGGCTCGTTCGAGATCCACTTGCTGTCTCCGCTGCGAGTAGCAATTTTCCCATCCAAAGTTGTAGCTGTCTTCAGTGTCACAAAAGGTAGACCCGTTGTAATAAATTTAATGAATTTTTCATTCATGCGTCTTCCACGCTCACGCAGTACGCCAACTTCAACTTCAATGCCTTGTTGACGAAGCATGCTTATGCCTCTGCCGGATACTTGCGGATTTGGATCTTCACAACATACCACAACACGTTTCACCTTTTCATGAATCAGGCGTTCACTACAAGGTGGCGTCTTGCCATAATGACTACAAGGCTCAAGTGTAACGTATACCGTACTTCCTTCTGCATCACTGCCTGCCATGTTAAGTGCATGCACCTCTGCATGACCGGTTCCACGTTTCAGATGGCTCCCCAGGCCTACAATACGACCTTCTTTCACAACTACACATCCAACGACCGGATTGATCCCCGTCTGTCCCTGTGCTCGTTCCGCCATATCCAATGCCAGTGCCATATAAAATTCATCATTGATCATTTCCAAATCCGTTCACCCCGCGGTTTAAAGTCTTGTTTATTAAAAAATCCCCGTCGAACAATCAGTTCGATGGGGATGATGAGAGACAAATGTCAACAGCAGGAGTGAAATGGATACAGCACGCCAACACTTTGCCCAAAACTTCATTTCGGGCAAGTGAAAATAGACACATACCTTAATGAACATCAATTACAGGTAAAGAGCTTTTATAGTGCGGCATATGTATGGAACTGTCCGGCGTAACCGGATCTTCCCTGCACAGTGCAAGACATCACACATCGTGACCGTGCAGCAATACTCCTGCTGAATGCAAACCTGTTAGGTCTGCACCTCTCCTTCTCCCATCCAGACTATACTGTCGGTTCTGGAATTACACCAGATCAGCCATCTGCCAATGGCAGACAGGTCACGGACTTTGCATCAAGTGCTGGACACATAGTCCTTACACTTCCTGCATCACCGCCGGTAGGGAATTGCACCCTGCCCTGAAGGATTGCTTTCGTTATTACTTGGATGTTAGCACTTTAATGCCAAAAAATCAATTGTTTTTTGTTCCTTTTTGTCACATACTAACTTTTAATAAGCTAAGAAACAACAAAAAACCGCTTCCTCTCAGGAGGTACGGTTTTTGCTTGGAGGCACATTTTCACATCCATCGTATCATTCTACATATCAGGAAAACACCAGCTCGCCATATGCTTTAATTCTTTGGCATTATGATATGGAATGCGGTCAGGTTCTTGCAGGGGCGAAGTCGGAAGCGGGAACTCTCTTGCCACCCTTCTGACCCAACTTGTGGAATCAATCGCAATAGCCGAGCATTTCCAGCGTCCATTCGCTCTCGGTCGAAACGTCCCATGCAAATCTGCTTTTCCCGGCATCTCTGGAAAGACACCATCCAGATATTCGACGATGACGCGCTTGTCTCTGACTTCGTGACAATATACTGTCACCCATACACCTTCCCGGACCCGAACAGCATACACATCGCCAGACTGTACCTCCCCGGTACCTGCATCAGGAGATGCCTTTGGCACTTTTCCGCGAACACTTCTCTTCTTCTCCAATGCACCTAAGATCGTGTCCTTTACAGCTGGACTCTCATCAGGCTTATCCGCAAGAGATATATTATTCAGATCAAACTCATGAAATATCTTGTTCAGGTTGTTCTCATTAATTCCGACAGATGAATCCCACCACGCCAGAGGGGCCTGCACTTCAACCCGCACATTGGGGCGTGCGTCACGTTGCATATAAGAGGTAAATTCCGTGATCATACCAGGATGCTCCGGCGTATCCAGTATGCCAATCAGAGCTAACGTCTCAAGCAAATCACGGTAGGCATATTCCTTCTGTGTAGGCAAAAGACGTTCCTTCTTGAGCGCTACTGCTGCCTTGCTGTAACGTGTTTTGGGAGGTAATTCGCGCAGCACCGTTAACACCGCACGGAATGTCCAGCGGTCATAATCATTGGGTATTGGAATCTCCTTCGCGGTAGCCAGTTCTCGAAGTGCCAACACGCTTCCAAAAGGATCACCGTCCAACGGGGTTCCATTGGTCATCCGCCAATACCATTGCAGCGTCGTGTCGATTGCTTGATCTACACTTAATCCGCAGATCTTGCAAGTGTTCGAAGATGGATATGGCGTATGTTCATGACTTGGCATACTGCTCGCAATAAGCTTGCTTGTAAGCAACGAGCGCCAAATCATGGGTGCTGACCACAAAGAGGATACAAAGGCCTGCGCTGCATCATTGATCGTCCATTGATTTGCAACTTTTTTCAGCTCAGTAATCGTTTCATCATGTTGCGGACGTACAAATCGATTCGGTTCATGCCCGTCTGTCTCAAGCGCTTCTCGATCCTTTACGGATAGACTATCCGGAACAACATGTCGCGATGCCTGCAGTTCTTCATCCCACAACGTGCGCTCACTATAAATTTGTTTTAACAAGCTTAGCTGAGTAACCATATCCAAGATTTTATTCATCCTTTCTAATCATCGATTTCAAGTATGTAACAAAATAAAAAAAGTGCTTCTTTAAAAGAAGCACTTCATGTTTGGATCCAGTTAAAGTGAAGGTATTAAGCTTCTACAACTTCAACAGTTTCCATTTTGTCTTTACCTTCCAAAGCGTCCACGAACTCCATACCTTTAGTTACTTTACCAAATACAGTATGTTGTCCATCCAAATGTGGTTGCGGTTGGTAGCAGATGTAGAACTGGCTTCCACCTGTGTTACGGCCAGCATGTGCCATAGCAAGTGTTCCGCGCTCATGTTTGTTTGGGTTAATTTCACAGTTGATTGTGTAACCTGGGCCACCTGCACCGGAACCGTTAGGGCATCCGCCTTGAGCTACAAAGCCCGGGATAACGCGGTGGAATGTAAGACCATTGTAGAAACCGGAGTTAGCCAGTTTCTCAAAGTTTGCTACTGTGTTTGGAGCTTCTTGATCGAACAGATCGATCAAAACTTCTCCGCCGTTTGCCAATTTAATTTTCGCTTGTTTCGCCATATGTAAATGACTCCTTTCGTATTGACCATCGTTAATGGTACCAGAACGCATGACCCTGGGCCAAGCATTACAGCACTTTTCTTAGTGTACACCGAAAATGTCTGGATCGCAAAAAAAACGACAACTTTTTTCATGATTTAGCTCAAATACGCAAAAAGCAGACGAAAAAGGAAGGTTCCTTTTCATCTGCTTCAACTGCAAAATCCCTATATCTTGAATAATGCAGAACCGCATTATCTTTTGACGAATTAGCGAGTCACTGGCTGTTTGCCAATACGTGCAGGTACCAGGTCATTCTGGATGATATCTTGATACGTCTCACGGCGTACCACGACATCTCCTTGACCGTCTTTGACAAATACAACGGCCGGACGACGAATCCGGTTGTAGTTGCTCGCCATGGAGTAGTTATACGCGCCTGTGCAAGCTACAGCGAGCAGATCGCCGCTTTCCACTTTTGGCAGGTCCAGATCCCAGATCAACATATCGCCACTCTCGCAGCATTTACCCGCAACAGATACCGTTTCCTGAGCAGCCTCATTTGCACGATTGGCAAGCACAGCTTCGTACTTGGATTCATACAAAGCAGGACGTGGGTTATCAGTCATACCACCATCCACGGCAACGTATTTACGCACACCTGGAATGTCTTTGCTTGTTCCAACAGTATACAGCGTTGTTCCCGCTTCACCCACGATGCTGCGGCCTGGTTCAACCCAGATCTCAGGTACGGCATAGCCGATTTGAGCAAAATGATTTTTAACGGCATCTGTAATAGCCTTCACGTATTGCGCAACTTCAAGCGGCGTATCTCCATCGATATAACGGATTCCGAATCCACCACCAAGGTTAACCACTTTGAAAGCAACATTAAGACGCTCATATACACTTGCTGCAAATTCAGCAACACGTTGAACAGCCATCTGGAAGCCTTCAACTTCGAAGATCTGGGAACCAATGTGGGAATGCACACCGAGCAATACCAGGTTGGACTGCTTGGAAGCCAAGTCAATCGCTTCAAATGCTGTACCATTGCCGATATCGAATCCAAATTTCGAATCCGTTTGACCTGTGGAAATATATTCATGCGTATGTGCCTCAACACCAGGCGTCACACGAAGCAAAATGTTCACTTTACGATTTTTGTCCGCTGCTACAGCCTGCAACAGATGCAATTCATTGAAGTTATCAACAACAAAACATCCAATCTCCGCATCAAGAGCCATTTCGATCTCTTCCAACGTTTTGTTGTTACCGTGGAAGTGAATGCGCTCAGCCGGGAATCCTGCTTGCAGTGCAGTAAACAGTTCACCGTCAGATACAACATCCAGGGAAAGTCCTTCTTCTGCTGCAAGGGCACACATCGCCATTACACAGAATGCTTTACTTGCGTAAGCAACCTGGAAGCCCAGTCCGGAAGCACGGAATGCTTCCATGTACTCTCTGCAACGCTCGCGAACCAATTGCTCGTCCACAACATACAGGGGAGTTCCAAATTGTTCTTTCAGATCTGTTGCATCAACTCCGCCAATCTCCAGATGTCCTTGCGCATTTATTTTACTTGTACCATGTAAATACATAATCTGCATTCCTCACTTTTTATATACTGGAACAATTGATATTCCAATGATTTTACACCAGTATATCAAATTAGACAGCGAGATGAATGGATTTTTCGGAAGATCATTTGTGTTTTTTACTTTTTCGCAGTTCCCCGTCCGGATCATCGGACATTTTGGTGTTATCACGGGTTTTATTAAATGATGGACGTTTTTTATTTTCCAGCAACGGTAGCCGGAATAAAAAATTGCCCAGGGCTTTTGCATTAAACGGTATAAAAGGCCAGAGATACGAAGAATTGTACGACCGGTGAACGGTAAGCGCCAATATGAGCAATGTACAGCCCACGACCAATCCCGGAACCTTGAATATCGCTACTGCAATGAGCAGAACTAACCTGACCAACCTGTTGGCAAGACCCAGCTCGTAACTCGGCGTAGCAAACATACCGATGGCTGCGATAGCCATATAGAGTACAACTTCATTGACAAAATATCCTGTTTTGACGGCGATATCCCCGACTAGAATTGCCGCGATCAAGCCCATAGCCGATGCCAGAGGTGTAGGCGTATGGACCGCTGCCATCCGTAATAAATCGACGCCCAGTTCGATCAATAGAAATTGTAGAATCAGCGGTAGCTTTACATTTTCCTGCGGACCAATGAAGTCGAGTCCCATCGGTTTAATCGAAGGGTCAATAACCATGAGAAGCCATAGTGGTAGCAAAAACAACGATATGAGAATCCCTGCAAAACGCACCCATCTTAAATACGTCCCCATCAATGCCGTCTGTCTGTTTTCCTCCGCATGTTCACACAGATCGAAGAAGGTCGTAGGCAAAATCATCACACTTGGGGAAGTGTCTACAAAAATGACAACTCTCCCTTCCAGTAAATGGGAAGCTGTAACATCTGGTCGTTCCGAATAACGAACGAGCGGGAACGGATTCCAACCCTTGTTGATAATCGCTTCCTCTAGCTGCTTGTCGGCTGCGGGAATACCATCGATATCCACTCGCTGTATTTTTTCACGAACGGAATCTACCTGCACTTTATCCACAATATCGTCAATATACACCACACAGACATCGGTTTGTGTTCTCCGCCCCACCTGCATAATTTCGAATTTCAGTCCTGGGTCGCGTATTCTGCGGCGCACCAGGGTTACATTGGTCAGGAGCGTTTCGGTAAAGCCGTCTCTGGAACCTCGGACTACCCTTTCCAATGAAGGTTCTTCGGGTGAACGTACCGGATAACTCCGGGTATCCATAATTAAGACCGAGCGGTCCCCTTCAACGAACATTGCGCTCATCCCGGTAAGAACCTTGTTGATGACCGCACTCATCTTGTCGACTTTTTCCACCTGAATATGGGGAATGTAACATTCAAAATAGGATTTGAGAGCATGTCCGGACACGTCATCTGGCGTGAGATAGGTCAGTCTTTTCAATACTTCAAGCAAAATCTCATCCTTGGCAAAGCCCGTGATCATCAGCAATCCAACGTGCTTGCCCCCCAGGACCATTTCCCTCATATTAACGTCGAACGATTCTCCAAGCCCCAGTACCTGTTGCAGCGTATATTTGTTCTCACTCATGCGTGGGGAGATATCATCGTTTTCCTGCCAATATTGTACGGATTCCTCAATGCTGTCGGACATCTCATTTTGTTTTTTCTTATTGTACGCTTTCTCCTCTTCTTCCTTCTGAATCTCATAAGCAGACTTGTGTAACATCTCTTCCGTTATACCTTCACTATTTTCCTGGCCTGTGTGCTCCGTTCGTTCATCCATCTTCCATCCTCCTATGGCCACGAGTTACCGCTGATATATGAAAAAATCAAACAGGGAACCTGTCATTTTGCCCAAAATCATGGCGAGCAGTAATCCAAACAAATAAGGTTTCATGCCCAATCGTTTGGCTAATACGGGCAGTACATTGAGTACCTCAGTGAGCGCCGCGGCCAGCAGGCCGATGAACACGCCACAGAACAAACCAACAATCGGGCTGAGCAGCAGCACCCCATGCATTTTCCAGTGCCAGAAGTCCGCCACGGTCCCGAGCAGTGAACCACCTATTAGCGCCCCTTCGTACCAGTGAGTCCTGTCATACGATTGCGTAAGTTGAGCCAACCTTGGGATCATATCGAGCACCAGAATGAGCGCAATTACGCCGCTCCCTACGGCAATTCCCCCTGCAATACCTAATACAATGCTGATTGCTCCATTAAGAACGCTCATCCGCATTCATCTCCCTGCGTTCCTGCTCATGCATCCGTTCGCTCTCTTCAATCACCACATATTTATCTACATTTTGCTGGTATAGAAACATCTCCACTTCTAGCGGGGTAGGTTCCTCATTCCACTTTTTCTTGAACAAATGATTAAAAAATACGGCCATTCCGAATCCAATGCCAATGGAATACGCCACTTGGAACAAATAGGGATGTTCGTCCCGATGCCCAGTAAGCATCTCCACAATACGAATCTGTACTTCCTGCATGTTCACATCGGCATGAAAATTCATGATGGTTAAGGCTGATCCAAAGAACAGCAGCAGCCAAACCAGAATGAATAGGGACTTGGAAGGTTGACCATTTCCCGCAATGACTTCAACCAACGTATGACCTGATCCCATCAGTTCCACAGTTACCTCCGGCAAGATGTGCCGAATTCGGGGAATAATCTGCAATATATCAATGAGGATCAGATTGCCATCCTCCGGTCCAGGGCGCAGCAGTTCAAGCTCCAGTAGCCTGCCCTCCTGGTCTTCAGATGAGGTCAGTACATGTGCAATGTCTCCAAGCTTGACTGCTCTGCCCCTCTGGATGCGAATACGGCTGCGCAGACGAATATAGACCATTGGAGTGGGTGTCTGGGACATCCATAGCACTCCTTTACTGCGTAATTTAGGTTAGTATTTGAAGAATGTGCAAATTTATTACAAACGGGTTGGAAAAAAGGTGGAAGGGTGAGTTGGCGCTGCGGGATGGATCGGTCATTGGTCGCTGTTGCTCGGGGGAGGATACACCCAGACACTCCGACGGCAGACCAACCTTCTGATCGCTGTTGTCTCCAAATTCTTTTGATTGATTTCTAAGTGTTAGAAATTTGGAGACAAAGGCGAACGCTTCGCTTCTTCAGGTCTAATCTGCCGCCTGCGTTGCTTGTGTATTATTAGGCAAGCCCGCTTCGCTCCTTTTGACCGATTCCATCCCTCCGCTGCCCATCGTCCTCCCGTTTCCAAACGTTTGAAATAAATATGCTGGGGAGGTGGCAGGAAGGGAATTCAAAGAAGAGCTTTTGGGGGTTATTTGGCTCAAAATTCTATGACTCCTGAAGTTATCTTCTGAATACAACATAGACTACAACTTTGTAGAGATTTGGAGCCGAAGGCGAAGGCTTGGCTTCTTCAGGTCTAATCTGCCGCCTGCGTTGCTTGTGTATTATTAGGCAAGCCCGCTTCGCTCCTTTTGACCGATTCCATCCCTCCGCTGCCCATCGTCCTCCCGTTTCCAAACGTTTGAAATAAATATGCTGGGGAGGTGGCAGGAAGGGAATTCAAAGAAGAGCTTTTGGGGGTTATTTGGCTCAAAATTCTATGACTCCTGAAGTTATCTTCTGAATACAACATAGACTACAACTTTGTAGAGATTTGGAGCCGAAGGCGAAGGCTTGGCTTCTTCAGGTCTAATCTGCCGCCTGCGTTGCTTGTGTATTATTAGGCAAGCCCGCTTCGCTCCTTTTGACCGATTCCATCCCTCCGCTGCCCATCGTCCTCCCGTTTCCAAACGTTTGAAATAAATATGCTGGGGAGGTGGCAGGAAGGGAATTCAAAGAAGAGCTTTTGGGGGTTATTTGGCTCAAAATTCTATGACTCCTGAAGTTATCTTCTGAATACAACATTGACTACAACTTTGTAGAGATTTGGAGCCGAAGGCGAAGGCTTGGCTTCTTTAGGTCTAATCTGCCGCCTGCGTTGCTTGTGTATCCTTAGGTAAGCCCTCACGCTTCGCTCCTTTTGACCGATTCCATCCCTCCGCTACCCATCGTCCTCCCGCTTCCAAACGTTTGTAATAAATATGCTGGGAGTAGGCAGGAAGGGAATTGGACGATGAGCTTTTGGGGTTATTTTGCTCAAGAATTTAATGACTTGTGAAGGTAGCTTCGGGATATTAATTTTAGAAATTTGGGGGTTTGAGGCGTAACGGAGTGTGAAGCATTATTTTACATATCAAAAAAGTCGCCGTATGGGCGACTTTTTTTGATATTGGTAGATAGTCACGGATCATGTAACAATAACTCAACAATTATGTTCTTTTTCTCTTTTGTTCAATTCAGCTCTAAATCGTAAAGGGGTTGAATTCATTGTTTTGCGGAATTGGTTAATGTAATAACTTGTGCTGTTAAAACCGACCTCATAGGCAATTTCGGTGATGCTACGCTTGGACGATTGCAATAGTTCAATGCTTCTTTGGATGCGGTACTCTATCACATATTGCATGGGTGTAGTTTTCAGGATTTGCTTGAAATAACGGCATGTCTCTGATCGACTTAACTGTCCGGACTTTGCAATATCTTCCAGCTTAATTGGATCGGCATAATTGAGATTAATCCATTGCAACATGTCTTTCATTCGATTGTTTCTGCTCATCTCTGATGGATCATGTTTTAGAGAGTATCCGTTCATAATCAGCAGTTTCCACATATTCAACACCATAGAAGCAACATTCACTTCGTAAAAAGGATCTTGGTGCACTAGCTCCTTTCTAATCCGTGCAATAGCATCCAGGATCTGTTCTCCCCAAGCGTTAGCTCTTTCGATATACAGAAAAGGCAAATTAGTTGCCGTAACATATGGATGTACGTACTTTATATACAAATCCGAAGGCATGATAACATGTGGGGACAAATTCAGACATAAATAAATGCAGTTCTCGCTCACACCGCGATCCTCAGCCATATGCATTACTCCACTGTTGATAAAAATCCCGTCACCTTTGGACAAAATCATCTTTTGATCGTTGATATGAAACAACGCCGTACCCTGAAGAACGGCAACAAACTGCAATTCATCATGCCAGTGGAGAGGAATATGTCCGTGAACATTTTGAACAATGGTTGTCTCATAACAGGCTATAGATAATGTATCGGTACGGTGTTGCGTCATTTCTTTCAAATGTTGATCAATGATAAATTCAATCTTCTGCATGGCCCTCATCTCAATATAGTTATATTTTTAAGTGTAATATTGATATAAATGTACCTCATTTCTCCTTAATATAACACTATTCTTATATTTAAGGTGAGGCGAACAAGAATGACAACTTCTGCAAAATCCAAAATTTCAGGCATCATACTCGTTCTGACGGGAGCCATCTGCTGGGGCATTGGGGGGACAGTATCTCAAAAACTGTTTCAACTGGATGGAATTGAAGTCAATTGGTATGTCACTGTACGATTGTTGATTGCTGGGTTACTATTACTGGTTATTCAATCGTTTACAAATGGACGATTTCAGATTTTTGATGTGTGGAGAAATAAAAAAACGGCTGGACAGCTGATCATTTTTGGATTGGTGGGCATGCTTGCCGTTCAGTATACGTACATGGCATCCATTAAACACGGCAATTCAGCGGTGGCTACACTCCTGCAGTACCTGTCCCCGGTCATGATCATGATTTACATCGCACTCCGTAAGCAGTCTGTCCTCACACGCAATGACCTTGCATGCGCCGTTCTGGCTCTCGGTGGGTGTTTTTTCCTGCTGACGAATGGCTCACTTACGCGGTTATCTGTCTCCTCGCTCGCAGTGATATGGGGCCTGTTATCTGGGGTTTCAGCTGCATTTTATACGCTGTATGCCGTGCAACTGATTAAAAAATTCGATTCACTTGTTGTGGTTGGCTGGGCTATGATCATCGGTGGTTTGGGAATGAGTTTTATTCACCCGCCCTGGAAAACGAATTTCGCTAGCATCACGCTTGAAACCTACGGTTATTTGATATTTACGATCCTTTTTGGAACCATGATTGCTTTTTGGTTTTATATTGCGAGTCTCAAAAGTCTTACTCCCAAGGAAACTAGTCTGCTCGGGAGCGCAGAGCCCCTTGCTGCTGTTGGAACAACCGTCATATGGCTCCATGAACCTTTTGGCTTCTATCAATGGATTGGCATGGCATGTATTCTTGGCATGATGCTGGTCATGCAGTCCAATCGTTCAGGATCTTCCCGTATTAACAACAACAAATAACCTCCCTCGCCATAACGCGCGATAGAAGGTTGTTAGTTGTCGTATATTGGTACATAAGCGCCAATATTGTTGTTGCACTCCACAAAATCACTGCGCGATCTGGTCGCGGATGGATTGCAGTATTTTTTTCTCCAGACGTGATACCTGTACCTGAGATATTCCCAGCCTGCTGGCAACCTCGGATTGGGTCTGATCCCGGTAATACCGAAGATAAACGATTAACCGCTCCCGCTCACTGAGACCACCGATGGCTTCGTTCAGCGCCAGCTTGTCAAACCAACGTTCCTGAGACTCGTCGGCAATCTGATCCATTAACGTAATAGGATCACCGTCATTCTCGAATACCGTCTCATGGATGGAGGTCGGTGGTTTGTTCGCTTCCTGGGCAAATACGACTTCCTCCGGGGTTACCCCCAGCTCTGCGGCAACTTCCTTAATCGTTGGCAAACGATCCAAATGTTTAGACAGTTCGTCCCTTTTTTTGCGGACTTTATTCGCCATCTCTTTCAGTGAACGACTGACCTTCAAGGTACCGTCATCCCGCAGGAATCGCTGGATTTCTCCGATGATCATCGGTACCGCGTAGGTTGAGAACTTCACGTCATAACTGAGATCGAATTTGTCTACTGACTTGAGCAGACCGATACAACCAATCTGGAACAGATCTTCCGGATCATATCCCCTGTTCATAAAACGCTGTACGACGGACCAGACGAGTCTGATGTTGCAGTTCACCAGCGTATCCCGTGAGACATGGTCACCCGACTGACTGAGCGCAATCAGCCGTTTGACCTCGGCATCGTCCAAATAGGTCTGTGAAGATGGTTTCACTTCAGCATCCATAAGAACACCAACCCCTAATTATACAATGCTTTCTTGGATTCAATCCTTTTTTTCATCTTGATGGAGGTGCCTCTGCCGGGCTCACTGCTGACTTCGAATTCATCCATAAAGTTTTCCATAATGGTGAAGCCCATGCCCGATCGCTCAAGTTCGGGTTTGGACGTATATAGCGGCTGCTTGGCCAGTTCAAGATCTTCGATTCCTTCACCGCGGTCTTCCACAATAATGGTGATCATGTCTTCCCGAATCTCGGCCTGGATGGACACAACACCCTCGGAGTTATTGTTGTATCCGTGGATGATACTGTTGGTCACGGCTTCCGAAATGACCGTCTTCAGGTCACTGAGCTCGTCCATCGTTGGATCAAGCTGGGAGATAAATGCAGCAACGGTTACCCGTGCAAACGATTCATTCTCTGACTTGGCCGCGAATTGCAGATTCATGAAATTTGTCCCTGTTCCTTCATTCATGAGACGACCTCCAGACCTGAGAGAGCAGTTCCCTCATTTTCGTATATCGGCATAATCTTGAACAGACCCGACATTTCCAGCAAACGGTACACTGGCGAATTGACGTCACAGACCACCATCTTGCCACCTTTATTCTTAATGAGCTTGTATCTTCCCAAAATGACACCCAGACCTGAACTGTCCATAAATTGCAGATCTTTCAGGCTGAGTACCAGATGCTCGCTTTGTCTCCGCTGGATAGCTTCATCCATTTGCATCCGTACCATGTCAGCTGTATGGTGATCCAGCTCCCCGGATAATCGTACAATCAGAATCCCGCGATGGTGTTCCATTTCCACATGCAAGTTCACGTTTGCTCACTCTCCTCCCTGTCTTAGAACAAGGATTTCTACGCTTCCGAAGGCTTTTCCTGCCCCCCGACAAAACTAGAAGAAAACCCCTATTTAACTACAAAATATGTTCGAAGGATACGTGCAACTCGCAGAAATCGCCGTTTAGTCAAACAGGTTGGACGTTGTCCGCTTGAACAGCTTCCACCAGCCAGCCTTATTCACATCCTGCGGAGCCTGAATGTCGAACTCCTTAATCACGTCATTGCCCTGGTAGACCACCAGTTTACCAATACTTTGCCCGGCTTTGATCGGAGCTTTCAATTCTTTGGCAACCAGCAATTCATGCCGGATGTCATTGGATTTGGCTCCTTTGCGCATCAGCACACTATAATTTTGCGTGGCATTCAGAGGCAACTCGGTAACTTCACCTTTTTCGATCTTCAGACTACCCAGCAGATCCCCTGCCTTGTAGAGCGCCTTCATCGTATATTGACTGAACGCATAGTCAAACATCGAAGATACTTCGCTGTTCCGTGTTTTGGTATTTGGTTCACCGAGTACCACGGAAACGACACGCAGTCCATCTTTGGACGCTGTTGCAGACAAGCAGAATTTCGCTTCGGAGGTATAACCTGTTTTCAAACCGTCTGCCCCTTGATAAAAACGAACCAGCTTGTTTGTGTTCACTAGCCAAAATGGCTTTTCCGAATCTTTGCGAAGATAATCCTGATATGCACCAGTGTACTTTGTAATCCCGGAATGCTTCAGCAGTTCACGGCTCATGACAGCAATGTCATGAGCAGACGAATAATGATTATCGACCGGCAGACCGTTACAGTTGGCAAAATGAGTATCCTTCATGCCAAGCTCCTTCGCACGCTCATTCATCAGCTGTACAAAAGCTTCTTCCGAGCCAGCAATCTTCTCGGCCATAGCAACAGAGGCATCATTGCCTGATGCCATGGCAATCCCTTTTAACATATCATCGACCGTCATTTCTTCCCCAGGCTCCAGAAAGATCTGCGAACCGCCCATGGAAGCTGCATATTCGCTCGTTCTTACTTTGTCCGTCAGCTTCAGTTTGCCCGAGTCGATCGCTTCGATCGTAAGCAGCATTGTCATAATTTTTGTAATGCTCGCCGGAGGCAGTTGATCATGACTGTTTTTCTCATAAATGACCGTTCCCGTATCTGCATCCATTAAGATCGCAGAGCGCGCCGACGGGGCCAGATCAGTTCCTCCTGCTGCCTTCGGTTTTTCTTCAGCCAATGCTGTTGATGCCATAAGGGACAGCAGAATACAAAGGGTCATGAACGATGCCATTATTCTTTTCTTCACAAGGTTACCTCCTCAAATGACTTGCTTACTGCATGTTCCATGCATGTACTGCTAATCATTGTCGGCCCGTTTCCAGTAAATTATTCCATGTAAAGCATGATTTCCCGAACTTTTATTGAAAATGTGGTCAAAGCAAAAAAACGCACTGCATTCAACGAATGAGTAACCGTACGTTTATCACAACAAAAAAAGGTTACCCCCGATGATTTCTCATCTAAAGAGGTAACCCTATCTACTCAAATCTTGCTTACATTTGTGGAATAACCGCCAATACCAGCGCCAGGAACGACTCACGAACACGTTCCGTCGTTTCCATCACCTCATCATGTGACAGCGGCTGGTCCAGAATTCCGGCAGCCATGTTGCTGATACAGGAAATACCGAGTACTTCCAGACCTGCGTGGCGTGCCACGATCACTTCAGATACAGTGGACATGCCCACTGCGTCTGCGCCCAATGTACGCAGCATTCTGATCTCTGCTGGTGTCTCATAGTTCGGACCGAGCATACCTGCGTATACCCCTTCACGTACGTTAAAACCTTGTGAAGCGGCCGTATCCTTCGCCAGCGCACGCAAACGGCGGCTATATGCTTCGGACAGATCCGGGAAACGCACGCCCAGTGCAGCGTCATTTGGTCCGATCAGTGGATTTTTGCCTGTGAGATTTAAGTGATCAGAGATCAGCATCAAGTCTCCAGCTTCATACGACGTATTCACGCCGCCCGCAGCATTGGTTACAAGCAGGCTGCTTACACCCAGTTCTTTCATAACCCGTACAGGGAAAGCTGTCAATTCCGGACCATATCCTTCGTACATGTGGAAACGGCCTTTCATCATCACAACTGGACGACCTTTAATGGTTCCAACCAATAGTTCACCTTCATGTCCTTCTACTGTGGACACTGGAAAATGAGGAATATCCTGATAAGCAATACTTACGCCATCTTCAATCAGTTCTGCCAGTACGCCAAGACCCGAACCCAAAATCAAACCGACTTCCGGCTTGATGGAGCTTTTGCTTTGAATATAAGATGCTGCTTCCGAAATCATTTGTTGGTTTAATGCTGTCATGCGATGTATGTTCCTCCTTGAGTTGAAACGATCCGTCTTATGTATAACGGCGTTTGGATGTATTCAATTTATTTTATCCTAAATCGGCCCAATGTTCCGCATTTATTTGTGAATGCCATGCGTCAAAATCTATCTTGCCCTCGGATGATGGGTTTCATAGATTTCTTTCATGGTTTTGCGTCCATGATTGCCATATTGTTGTCCAGGCTGCTCCACGTGACCCAGCATGTCTTGAACCGCACGTGTATCCGCCCCATTGGCAATCAGGTGTGCCGCAAAGGAATGACGCAGTGTATGCGGCGTAATTTCTTCCGAGATTCCTGCGTCCACCGCCGCTTTTTTGAGCAGCTTCCAGAAGCCCTGCCGGGTTAAACGTCTCCCAGATACATTCACGAAAAGTGCCTGCTCGTCCGAATCGGTTTTGAGCAACTTGTTGCGGAATTCCTCCACATATACACTTGCCCAATGTGCAGCTGGCGCACCGATGGGAAGGATACGTTCCTTGCCCGCCCCACCGCATCGTATAAAACGCATGCCTGGCTGTACATCCCGAATGTCAAGGGCAATCAGTTCCGAGACCCGAATGCCTGTGGCATATAACAGTTCAAGCATCGCTCGATCTCTCACACCCTGCGGTGAACGAATATCAGGCGCTGTCAGCAGTTGTTCGATCTCTTGGATACTTAACACCTGTGGTGGCGTCTTGTCCGCCTTGGGAGCTTCCACATCAAACGTAGGGTCCTGTATAATATCACCCCGCCGCAGCAAAAAATGAAAGTAGGAGCGCAGAGATACGATGCTGCGGGCAATGGTTGCATTGGCACGTCCTGCCTGTTTGAGCTGACCTGCAAACAGGACGACATGTGTGCGTCTGACCTGATCGGCTTCGCGTATGCCATATTCCTTATCAGCAAATTCAATGAACTTGTCCACGTCTCGGAGATACGATTCAAGCGTGCTGCTCGACATCCCTTTATCATCTTCCAAGTATAAGGCATAGGCGTGTATCGTCTGTTTCATGTACAACGCTCCTCAACTGACAGATCTGCCGCTCTGGCAGACTGCTCCCGTATTTGCATCCCTGGCTGTTCGAAGCTACTCCCCGTACCAATAGAACAAACGGAGACGCTCTGCCATCGTAGGACGTCCTTCTCCATTACCCGGCCAATCCGTTTCCTGAAATACTTTGATTGCATTGCCAGTTGGCATCTGATACTGATCCACAGGTGAGATCCAGCCATTAAAAAGATCCAGAACATGATAGAACAGATAAACTAATGCGGCAAAAACTATGATAAATCGAATAAAACGGAGCCCTCTCCGCACTGATATAATCATGGGCGCGTCCCCTCCTGATTCGAATCCGGTATTGTCCTTGAATCAGGGTATGTCCATTAACACAGGTTTATGCCATTCGGGGGAAACTCCAGATCATGTCCGGTGCCAAAAAAGCTCTCCCGTCAAAACCGCCGGTGAGAGCTTGAAGATATGCTATGTTATTCTTCATCTTTGGGTTTCTGTTCATTTTTAGCTTTGCAACGATAACAAATTCCATGAAAGTCCAGTCGGTGATCTACTACCGAAAAGTTGAATTCCCGCTCCAAACGCTCTTCAAGCGGTCCAAGCCAGTCTTCACGTATTTCATCCATACTTCCGCATTGAACACAGATTAAGTGATGATGGTGATGCTTGGATGTATCTCCGCGCAGATCATAACGCGCTACACCGTCGCCGAAGTTGATTTTCTCTACAACATGCAGCTCACTCAGCAGTTCGAGGGTACGGTACACGGTTGCCAGACCGATTTCGGGAGCCTTTTCTTTAACGAGCATGAATACATCTTCTGCGCTCAGATGATCTTCTTCATTCTCAAGAAGTACTCTTAAGGTGGCTTCCCGCTGGGGCGTTAATTTATATCCTTGGGACTGTAGTTGCTGCTTAATTTTATCAATCCGTGCTTCCATTTTCTCCCTCCCCCTAGGAAATCACTGCACACTGCAACTTAACCCACTCTTTTCATTATAGGGGGAGTGCGTAATTAAAGTCAACATTTTACACTATACGGTACACGTTAGGCCGGTAGTAGCATTGGCGTGACCCAACGCATCATCGCAGGTGTAACCCATGTTTCAAAAGACGCCACGCCGAGCAGCAGTGCAGCCATAACCAAAGTTAACACTATATATGAAGCAAAAGGCCTTTGTCGACCCGGTGTTCGCTGCATCAAAACACGATTACGAATGATGTATAACGAAAACGTCATCGCCGCTACACTGCAGATCAGCAGGATCGGAATGACGAATAGATTATGAGGTGCCACGGACACCAGTGCAAACAGAAGCCCTTTCCAGGAATACTGGCCAACAAGGTACCCTACCGTGAATCCAATGAGCACACCTTTTAGAAAATCCAGAACCAGTATACCGGGCAGTCCAACAACGGATAAACCCAGAATAAAGATCAGACCCACCCATTTCAGGTGAAGCATGGCAATGTCCCAATATGCCCCGGTCTCAGTCACTTGTGCACTGTGCTGCACGGTCATGAAGAAATTGCCGAGATAACCCTCCAGATCCTGACGTTGCTCAAGAGACAATGCGTTGACCATGAGCGCGCCAAAAATGACGCCGACCAGAAACAAGACGGCCACGAATACATATAACGAAGTCTGACCTTTAAATGTAAAGTAGGAAGAGCGCATACAGGTACGAGTCCCCTTTCCGGTATCATGCTGCAAGGATTCTCAGTTACATCCTCATAGTCATTCTTATGAACCGGAATGCACCTGTATGACTTCTTGTCCAGATTGGACCTCTGTAAAGCAAAAGCTATATGAGTTGAACTACAAAATTTTTACACGGGTCACTCCGTAGCTCTTTGCTGAACAGCAACTTTACCGTAAGTGCCGCCACCTCCGGAGGACAGCTCCAGTTGTCCGTTCCGTGCAGCCACAATCAGGCCAGCCAGCACAGGTCCAACAACCGCAGCAAGCTCTTCCTCACGCGTGCGATGAAGTACGTTCATTTCTGTACCAAAATGGTCCAGTAGCTGGCGCAGTTTGGCTTTGCCAAGTCCCGGGATGAACTCCAGTGGCACCTGATAATGGTAGGCCGGTCTGTTTGCAGGAACATGAGGACTCTCTCGATCAGAGATTGCCAGAATGCGATCCAGAACCCCCTGAACCAGCTTCAGACTGCCACAGTGCGGACAACGCTCTGCTGACATCTCCTGTTCGTTCATTATGCTGCCACATGCGGCACAGTAAGTACGGTGGTATTTGCCCAGCCTTGGATTCAGTCCATAATTGGCCGCAATTTTCCTGCTGGCTTCTCCTTGAAGTGCCATGCGGAATTCATCAAAAGAAGGGGAAGCAACATGCAGTTCGTTATACTCCCGTCCAATCTTACCGAGTGAATGAGCATCCGAATTGGTCAGAAAAGGTACATGATCCAACTCCCGAATATAACTGGCCATGGATGAATCAGAGCTTAACCCCAACTCGACAGCATCCACGAGATGGGTATCCAGTACATCGCCCATACGGGGCGCAGTACTGCCATAGATGCCTTTATGCGGTGTAAATACATGTGCAGGCACAATAAGCCCACCACGTGCCTTAATCTCAGCTTGCATCTCTAGAGCGGGCACGTACACCCGCTGAGAACTGAGATTCACATTTTTCATATAACGTTTCATCCAGTCCGTGAAGGACTTCATCGTTTTCAGATCACGGAAGTACGCCAGCATATGGAACTCACGCATTCCAGGCTCGCGCAGCTCAATCTCTGTACCCAGCAGAATGGTGGTGTCCTGATAGGCAATGCCGCCGCCCTCAATCTCGGACATGGTACCACTCTCCAGCAATTGCTCGATATCCAACTGTACAACCGGAGAATGACAATCAATAACACCAAGCAAATGAATTCCTTTGCGATCCGATGCTTCCCGAGCAATATTCTCAAATGTCAGATCGCGACTGCCACTGATTTTCACGGCCTCACCGCGAGAGGTTCGTCCGATGTGAATATGCAGGTCTGTATAACAGGGCTCCCACGTCGTGGACATTTCCAGTTGGTCTTGCATGCCTAGAACCGTCCTGTCGTTCTGTAGAGGTCCCACGCGTATACAGCCATCATCGTTTTGGCATCACTAATCCGATTCTCATCCATGAGAGCGTAGGCTTCCTCCAGAGTTATTTCGGCAACTTCAAGGAATTCATCTTCGTCCAGCGCCATGTCCCCTGCTTCCAACTCTTCAGCGATGTAAAGATGAATGATCTCATCTGCGAACCCCGGTGACGTGTAGAACGAACGCAAATGACGCAACGACTTGGCCACATATCCCGTCTCTTCTCGCAATTCACGTGCTGCGGCCACCTCCGGCTCTTCTCCCGGGTCCAGTTTCCCCGCAGGAATCTCCACTTCGGTGCGTCCCATTGCCTGACGATACTGATCCACAACAAGCATGCGATCCCCGTTTAGCGCAAGTACAGCTACAGCACCAGGATGCCGGATAATCTCACGTGTAGCCGTTTGTCCGTTTGGTAGTTTTACCGTATCGACCTGAAGTGAAATCACTTTTCCCTCGAAGATCGGCTTGGTGGATACGGTCACTTCATCCAGCTTTGGATTGGCAGGTTGCGCTGCGTGGATGGATTGGGCAGATTGGTTTGGTTTCATTGGTTCTTCAACTCCATATCGTAGGATTATATATTCGGCTAATGTATATATCTCTGATTTTGGGCATATGGTGAGCGTATAGAATTCTCACAGCAAATATAAACGAATCAGGGGGACTTTCGATGAACAGTTATATGACGCCTCAATCCGTACACGTGGTAGGACAAGCCCGGCAAGTGCAGCTCATACTCAAGCAATGGTTGCGCGAGTGGGGCCCGGATGCCAAATTAGTCGATCTGCTCGCTGGACGCAAATGAATGGGGCATCGATCCCTTCATCCATTGATTCAATTTGACCTTAAATTAACGAGTCTTCTCCCTTGAAATATAACATGAATTCACAAAAAGTCCGAATCCGATACAGATAGACCGGGTTCGGACTTTTGTCTAACAACATGTGAGGTAACATGTGCTCTATATTATTTCTTGTCAGCTGCCGTTTCCTGAATAATAGCCACGACCACTTGGGATAACTTCACAATGTCTTCGGCACGAATACGTTCTTTGGTTGTATGGATATCCTCATACCCTACCGCCAGATTCACTGTTGGAATGTCGAATCCGTTAAAGATATTGGCATCACTGCCGCCACCGGAAGCAAACGTACTTGTCTCCAGCCCAATACTGCGGATGGCACGCTGTGCAAGCTGCACAACTTCGTGTTCATCATGGAAACCAAATGCAGGGTAAAGGATCTCACTTCTGAATTCAGCTGTTGCACCGTATTTGCGACATGTCGTTTCCAACGCGTCACGCATCTGTGCAACCTGCAATTCAACTTTCTCCTGCACAATACTGCGAGCTTCCGCTTCAAGCTGTACAAAGTCACATACCACGTTGAGTGCTGATCCACCCTGGAATTTGCCAATGTTTGCTGTTGTCTCATCATCAATTCTGCCCAGTGTCATCGCTGCAATTGCTTTTGCGGCAACCTGAATGGCGCTGATCCCGTCTTCCGGATTCACACCCGCATGGGCAGACTTACCATAGATGCTCATTTGAATTTCAGCTCTCGCTGGTGCAGCAACACAGATCGTACCTACAGCTCCATTAGAATCCAGCGCATAACCGAACTCGGCATCGATATCCTTTGGATTCATCGCACGTGCGCCCACCAAGCCAGACTCTTCGCCGACCGTAATGACAAATTGAATTTTGCCATGCGGAATGTTGTTTTCCTGGATCACACGAATCGCTTCGAACAATGCCGCAATCCCTGCTTTGTCATCTGCTCCCAGTATCGTTGTTCCATCACTGCGGATCCAGCCATCTTCACCCAGTTCAGGCTTGATTCCCTGTCCCGGCGTCACGGTGTCCATATGACATGTGAAAAAGATCGGTGCAACCCCTTCAGTTCCTTCCGCTTCCCAGGTAATGACGAGGTTTCCGGCGCCATGTCCGGTTTGCTCCATGGTATCATCCTCATAGACATGAAGACCGAGATCTGTAAACTGTTCTTTTAACACCTTCGAGATGTTCTGTTCATTTTTCGTTTCACTATCAATCTGCACCAGTTCCATGAACTGATCGATAACACGTTGTTGTTTAATCATAGGACTTTCCTCCCTCTCGTAGATACGGTACAATACAATTACTATGGCTTGTTTATTTTATGAGGTTGTTCAAAAAGTCTACTTTTGATTACGAAGGATGCCTGGCGGCATCATCAGCATCGAATATGGAATTCAGCCGAAATGTCCGTTGCTCACGTAGTTTTCCCTACGCTCCGCTACTCCATTTCTAGCTTCATCCCATCTTCTTGGTACTGAAAACCAGTCTTTTTGAACATACACTTTATGTTGAAAGGAGTTCTCTCATCATGCAAAAAAAGAAATGGTTCAAAATCATCATCTATCTCATGCTGATCGCCATGATCGGGTCCACCCTTTTCATAGCTCTCGAACCGTTGCTGTTCGGATAGCAACCTAAAGTCTTTCGACGATCTGTTTACAGACGTTGAAGGGCTTCTTTTTCCGTGACCCAATTAATCTGATATGGAAAAATACGATTAAAGTACGGAACAATTTCCTGCGCTACCTGCTCCACTGCATAGGACTTACCCGTTATATCCTCCAGTGAGGTAACACCATACTGCTCTATCCCACAAGGAACAATCCCCTGAAAACCTGCATGTTGAATGCCTGAGCTGATGTTAAAAGCAAACCCGTGACTGGTTACAAAACCTCGGCGGTGTTTGCAACGATTAAACTTGATTCCAATTGCAGCGATCTTCATATCGCCAATCCACACACCTGTGTAACCCTCTTTGCGTCCGGCTTCAATGCCCTGGTCTGCGAGATAATCCATAAGTACCTGCTCAAGTTTCCGTAAATAGCCGTGCAGATCCAGGTCTTCATCCCGACCAAGAATCAATAACGGGTAACCTACCAACTGGCCCGGGCCATGATAAGTAATATCACCGCCACGGTCAATTTGAAACAAGGAAATCCCTTGCTCTCGCAACTCTTCCGGACTGAGAAGTAGATGCTCCGGATGATTCTGTGAGCCGATCGTATACGTTGGGGGATGCTGTAAAAGAAGCATCTGCTCCGCTCCCTCGCCCTCGTCCAATCGCTGCACAATCGCTTTCTGGCGGTTCCAAGCCTCTTCATAATCAAGCATTGGTATGTATGCAACATCCAGCGGCTTGCTCATGATTCCCCACACCCTTCTGCTTCAGGTTCAATGTACTATTGAGCACTTGTCCGTAGACAGCAGGAAAAGTGCACGGCCTCCGGCACATACACTTTCCCGACAACTATTTACTTAATACACCTTGGTCTCCATGGTATATCCTTCAAGGTTTTCTTTGACACGTTGCAAGAAACGTCCGCTAATTACACCATCCAGGATTCGGTGATCCAGCGACAGACACAGGTTAGCCATCGAGCGAACAGCGATCATATCATTAATAACCACTGGTTTCTTGACAATCGATTCGAATGTAAGAATCGCTGCCTGCGGATAGTTAATGATTGGCTGGGACAGGATCGAACCAAATGAACCTGTGTTGTTCACCGTGAACGTACCCCCTTGCATATGGTCCAGCTTCAACGTACCTTCACGTGTTTTGCGAGCCAGTTCATCCACTTCACGGGCCAGACCTGCAATATTTCGCTGATCGGCATGTTTGATTACGGGTGTCAGGACGGAATCTTCGGTTCCTACTGCCATGGACAAGTTAATGTCCCGTTTGACGATAATTTTGTCCACTGCCCATACCGAGTTCATGATTGGGAAGTCTTTGATCGCATTAACGACTCCCTTCATCATGAAGGACAGGTATGTCAGGTTGATACCTTCCTTACGCTTGAACTCATCCTTGAGTTTATTGCGCAGCATCACAAGGTTTGTTACGTCCACTTCGATCATTGTCCATGCATGCGGGATTTCCGATACGCTTTGACGCATATTCCGGGCAATGGCATTACGCACAGGGGTAACATCGATGAAATACTCCGATCTTCCCTGGCCGCCACCCTCTACTTCGATCTGTGGAATTTTCGGACTTTCGGTTAGATGAATGCCTGAATGTCTCACAGGAACACCTGCATCGGACGCTGAGATCGCTTCTCCAGCGGTTAAACCCATTTCTCCATTTCCACGATTCACTCCGCTGAATGGAGAAGCAGACGGCACACCAGAAGGTGTATGCTGTACTGCTGCAGATGATGCTTGTGCAGACGCAGACGTTCCAGCCGTGTTACCTCCCTGTGCAACAAATGCCAGCACATCTTTGCGGGTAATACGACCACCGGCCCCAGTGCCTTGGATGCTTTGCAAGTTCAAGCCATGCTCTGCTGCCAAGGATTGCACTGCCGGGGAATACCGATTGCGCATCGGCTGGTTGGGGTCATGTGCTGCTGTATTTGAGGCGGCAACAGGAGTGTGGCTGACATGTTGCTGCACTTGCTCCTGTTGCTGCGATACTTGTGTTACTTGCTCAGCCGCTTCTTCGTCAGAAGCTGCGACCTGCATGCGGCAGATTGCTTCACCAACAGCAATCGTTGTGCCCTCTTCCACCAAAAGGTCACCCATAATTCCATCCACAGTGGATGGAATCTCGGCATTAACTTTATCAGTGATTACTTCACAGATCGGCTCGTACTGTTCCACACGGTCGCCCGGTTTTTTCAACCATTTGCCTATGGTAGCCGAGACCAGCGATTCCGCCAATTGCGGCATAATGACCTCGATCCATTTCATACGTTCAGCCATTTGATTATCACTCCAAACTTTACTTTTAAACGATCCAAAAACGAAATTAAAACTCGGCAAGTGTACGCATTGCTGCTTTGGCTTTGTCCTTGCTCAACATGTAGAATTTCTCCAATGTTGGGCTAATTGGCATGGCCGGAACGTCAGGTCCGCAGAGACGCTGAATCGGTGCATCCAGTTCAAATAGACATTCCTCACTAATAATCGCGGCAACTTCGGCACCTACACCACCGGTTTTGTTATCTTCGTGTACAATCAGCACCTTACCTGTCAGACGAGCGGAAGCAATAATCGCTTCTCGATCCAACGGTTGCAATGTGCGAAGATCCAGAACGTGTGCAGTAATGCCTTCTTCACGCTCCAGCTCCTCAGCAGCCTGCATGACAAAATGCAGCGGCTGACTGTAACCGATCACCGTAATATCCGCACCCTCACGAAGTACGTTGGCTTTACCAATCGGAACGATGTAATCATCTTCAGGCACATCTTCCTTGATAAGTTTGTAGCATTTTTTATTTTCAAAAAAGAGTACCGGGTCCGGGTCGCGAATAGCGGCCTTGAGCAGTCCCTTAGCATCGTATGCCGAGTAGGGAGCTATAATTTTCAGACCAGGTGTACCAAAGAATATCGACTCCGGACATTGGGAGTGATACAACCCACCGAAGATTCCGCCACCAATCGGCGCGCGTATAACAATCGGACAGCTCCAGTCATTGTTGGAACGATAGCGGATCTTGGCCGCTTCACTAATGATCTGGTTGGTTGCCGGTAGCATGAAGTCCGAATATTGCATCTCGGCAATCGGCTTCATGCCATACATTGCTGCACCAATGGCAACCCCTGCAATAGCGGATTCAGACAATGGTGTGTCCATCACTCGCATTTCGCCAAACTGATCTTGCAGCCCTTTAGTTGTGGTAAACACACCACCTTTGAGACCTACGTCTTCACCAAGGATAAAAACATTCTCATCCCGTTCCATCTCTTCTTTCATCGCGAGACGGATTGCATCAATATATTCCATCACTGCCATACTTACCGTCCCCCTTCTTCGCTGTCCGCATAAACGTGCGTAAGAGTGTCCTCAGGTTTAGGATATGGCGCGTTGTCTGCATATTCAGTTGCTTCTTTCATTTCCAGCGCAAGCTGGGAAGCCAGATCCGCATCCCGGGCTTCGTCCCAGATGCCGCAATCGATCAAGTAGTTCTTCATCCGAGGAACGCCATCTTTCTTCCAGTTCTCCTCAACTTCCTCTTTGGTCCGGTAAGCCAGATCATTGTCGGAGGTGGAATGAGGTGACAACCGATACATCATCGCTTCAATCAGTGTCGGGCCTTCCCCGGCTATGGCACGGCGACGCGCTTCCTTCACTGCGGCATATACTTCTAATGCATCGTTACCATCTACACGCAGTCCGGGGAACCCGTATCCTTGTGCTCGATCGGATATTTTGCCGCTCAACTGTTTGTGAATCGGTACCGAAATTGCATATTGATTGTTCTCACACATAATAATGACAGGCAATTTATGCACACCTGCAAAGTTGGCGCCCTCGTGGAAGTCACCCTGATTGCTTGATCCTTCGCCAAACGTAACAAAAGAAACAAATTCTTGCTTCTTCATTTTGGCAGCCAGCGCAAATCCAACAGCGTGCGGAACCTGTGTTGTAACCGGGCTGGAACCCGTCACAATCCGCAGCTTTTTGTGACCGAAGTGACCCGGCATTTGCCGACCGCCACTATTCGGATCTTCCGCCTTCGCAAAAGCAGAAAGCATCAACTCACGCGGAGTCATGCCTACCGCCAGTACAAAGCCGTAATCGCGGTAATAAGGTAAATAATAATCGTGATCCCGATCCAGACCAAATGCAGCGCCTACTTGCGCAGCTTCCTGACCTACACCGGATACGTGAAAGTTAATTTTGCCAGCCCGTTGCAAGAGCAAGCAACGCTCGTCAAACTTGCGCGCGAGCAGCATGTATTTGTACATATCCAATACTTCACCATCGCTAAGTCCCAGCTGTTGATGCCGGTGGACCGCGTCTGCAGTACCTTGTGAACTCATATGAGGTACCTCCTTTTAATCAGAGCCTGTGCCATACTTACTACCCGATCTTATAACCTGGTACTAAGACTTGGCTTAACCTTATTATAATCCCTTTTACCCAAAAAAGGAAAGGACCTTTCTCATAAGCTTGTTTGGCTTACATCCCAATGGCCTTTCCATCGACCACCAGCATGGCTTCACCCATGATTTCCGACAGAGAAGGGTGCGGATGGATGGTTTGTCCGACTTCCCAAGGTGTGGCATCAAGCGTCTGAGCCAGAGAAGCCTCAGCGATTAATTCCGTTACATGGGTGCCAATCATATGTACCCCCAATATATCATTCGTCTTGGCATCTGCGATCACCTTCACGAATCCATCCCGACTTCCGTGAATAAGCGATTTGCCAATGGCCGAAAATGGGAACTTGCCTGTTTTAATGTCATAGCCACGTTCTTTGGCTTCACGCTCGGTGAATCCGATGCTGGCTGCTTCCGGACGTGTGTACACACAGCGCGGGATACGGTGGGATTCTACGGCATGTACCGTTTCGCCCGCCAGATGATCAACAGCGAGAATGCCTTCATGACTTGCGGCATGTGCAAGCTGCAAACCGCCGATGCAGTCACCAATGGCGTAGATGTGACCTTCACCGGTCTGTAACTGTTTGTTCACAGCGATGAACCCACGCTCCAGTTTGATATCTGTATTTTCGAGTCCGATATTTTCGACATTAGCCTGACGTCCAACCGACACGAGCATTTTCTCCGCTCTCAGCGTTTCCTGCTTATCTTCACCAAGCTGCACATCAATCTGGATGCCCTCTTGATCCGCGTTATATGTTTCGGTTAGAACGGTGGCACCTGTCAGGAAACGAACACCTCGTTTGCCGAGCAATCGCTGCATTTCTCTGGCAACATCCTCATCCTCGGCAGGCAACACGTGAGCAGCTGCTTCTACGACTGTGATATCTACGCCAAAGTCATTCAGCATGGATGCCCACTCCAGTCCAATCACACCCCCACCGACAATAATGAGAGATGCAGGAAGTTCATCCATACGCAGGGCTTCGTCGCTGCTCATTATGAATTTTCCGTCCGGTTCCAGGCCCGGCAACACACGAGGACGTGAACCAGTGGCAATAATGAGATTGGTCGGAACAACCGTATCCATCTCGCCATCTTCAAACTCCACAGCGACTGCTCCGCTCTGCGGTGAGAAGATGGATGGTCCGATGACGCGACCTTTCGCGTGTAGAACCTGGATTTTATTTTTTTTCATCAAATACTGAACGCCCTGATGGAGCTGTTCGACAATTGCATCCTTGCGCGCCTGTACTTTGGGAAATACAAGTGTAGCTCCAGCTGTCTCGATACCATACGTCTCGCTCTCCTGGATCTCGGCGTATACTTCGGCACTTTTCAACAAAGCTTTACTCGGAATACAGCCACGATGCAGACAGGTACCGCCAAGCTTGTCCTTCTCAATGATAACGACCTGTTTTCCCAGCTGTGCAGCCCGGATCGCGGCTACATATCCACCCGTCCCTCCTCCAAGAATGGCAACATCACATGTAATTGGCATCTCTCATGCTCTCCTCTATGAATCAAATTTCAATATAATTTATGATGGCTTGAATCATGGTTTGGCTTATACCCTCTATATGCCATTGTACTCTCCTTGAGCGGTCAACTCAAAGTTTGAAGCAATCACACATGGACAGCCTATGCATTCCAAGCTATGATGGAATCAGGTATGATCTGTAAGCGTAACCTTTATTTAATGTCGACTTTGGCAGAAAGGGTATAATGCTCATGAATACAAGATTGGTCTTTGCGCGATTTTTGGCAATTGTTGTTCTGGTCATCCCCGGTTTAATGGCAATGAAGGGTTTTCTGATGATGAAAGATGCCCTGTTCCTATATTATGCCGAACACGGGAACGAACTGATTTCACCAGGGTTCCAGTGGCTTTCCTTTGGCGGTGGACTTGTCCTTTTTGCCGCAGGTATGAGTTTTCTGGGAGGCTGGATCCTGTTCCGTGACCGCAAGCGTAATTATGTAGGTCCCCGTTTCCGGTCCAAAAATGTACCCGAAAAAGCAGAGACGCCCGGAAGGACTCCTTGAGTCCGGGCTTTTTGTGTGTTTATACAACACACCGCCTACTTTACATAGACAGGATGGATCATCATGGTATCATTTCTAATCACGTTACAACGATTGCTCAAAGGCATTTTCCATGCGTTCAAAGACCCCAAGTTTCTGGCTTTGTTCGCCTTAACGGCAGCAACGTTGCTGTCAGGCACTTTGTTTTACACTCGTGTTGAAGGTCTGCACTGGATCGATGCATTATACTTCTGTGCAGTTACCCTGACTACGGTGGGACATCCTGAATTTGTGCCATCCACCGGATTCGGCAAAGCCTTTACCGTGATTTATATGTTTGCCGGCATTGGGCTTACCTTTGCCATGATTGCCAGAATTACAGCAGGTATTCTATTCCCTCGCAAATTAAAGACAGAAGAGGACCCGGAGTAATCTCCGGGTCATTCGTATAAAGCATCCCGCAGTTTGGTAGACATACGTGATTCTTTGGAAGAAGATTTCAAGATCGTTCTACGCAAGGTCAAGTTACTTGCCCGCAGTCTCTCCGCTTCTGCGAACAGTTCTGCAAATAATGCCTGCGCCGCTTCATCCAGAGATCCCTGTTCTTTCAGACTTTCATATTGCACTTGCAGGGATGTTAATGCTTCACTCATACTAAACACCTCTTTTCACAACTCCTGTTAATTAGCTGCCGTAACCAATACCTTAACAATCCATATAGTAACACAAAGCTGCGCAGATTAGTTCTGGCTCTTTCCAAAGATTTTGTGGTACTCTGTAAAGGTCGCTTTTTTTGTTGAATCCCGTATGTGAGAGGAGTAGCAGCACCGTGCAAACAGGACGTATTACCGTAATTACTGGACCCATGTTCAGTGAAAAATCCGGTGAACTCATTCGCCGTTGTCAGAAATTAATACAATTTGGCCGTAAAAAGGTTGTGGCCTACAAACCAGCCGAGGATGATCGGTTTGCCCAGGACGAGATCGTAAGCCGAATTGGTTATCGACTCCCTGCCCATTCCATTCCCCGGCAATTAACCCCGGAATCCGTAGAAATGATCTTGAACCAAACCATAGATGCTGATGTTGTTGCATTTGATGAAGTACAATTTTTCAGCAGTGCCATTATGGAACTTGTCTCGGAGTTAGCGTATTGTGGCAAACATGTCATTGTGGACGGACTTAATATGGATTACCGTGGTAAGGAATTTGGATATGTCGGCGGTTTGCTTGCCATGGCAGATGACATTGAGAAACTCTCGGCTTTCTGTGCGGTATGTGGCAGCCCGGATGCAGCCTTTACGCAACGTATCGTCAATGGGGAGCCTGTTACCTTGGGTCCGGTTGTCATGATTGGCGATTCAGAAGCTTACGAGCCACGCTGTCGTTGCTGCTTCATTCCTCCTCACAAAGTTGAATGCTCATCGTAATTCCTAAAAGCTAAAAGATCTTAGATATCTTCCAAAAAGGCCCCTTGGGGCTTTTTTTGTTATAGAGCAAACATTCGCACAAAAAAGCACCGCTTCGCAGCGATGCTTCCAGGGTCACTTCCCGCTAGTCCCGGGAAACAAAATATTTGTTGGTCATGTAGTAAGCGTCACCACGCGACGTTTCCACCATTCCTTTTTTGGCATCCAAAAATACAATCTCTTTACACTTTGTACAGTACCATTTTGTGCGCTTGTATGGGGATTCCGTCACATAAGCCGTGCCACATTTACAATCAATCTTCATTAATAACTCGGTTGATTTATAAGCACTGGACAAGCGTTCCAGGTTATCCTGCTGCTGTGTAGGCATAATGGTCTGCTGATAATCCGATAAATGATTTTGAACCTTAAAGTCTGCTACCAATCCTGCATTCAATCCAAAAAACTCCTTGCCAATTTCGGTCACGAAGCGCTTCTCATTTCTGTAGCAATCCAGCCACTCAATAATCTGCTTATTAGACAGTGGAACCGTACCCTTGATACCGCTGTTTAAGGTGTAGGTCATGATGTATAAAGTATCGTCTTGTCTACCTGAGTACATTAGAATCCTCCTTCGAATACATTTGCTAATGTACTACAAAAACGCGCATAAATCAAAAAATTCTTATTTCCTGAGCGCATCTCTTCTTATTAAATGGGAAACATTCCTCGTTCATCCGCCAAAGACTTACAAGAACTGCATACACCTGAAACATTTCCCTGTGGTGCCGCATAATGCACGACCGATTTAACGTTTTTCTTGCATATGGAACAGTAGTGCCTCCTTTCCTTTTTTGGGATATAGTCCGATAGCTTAACCACGTTTTTGTTCGGTCGGAATCGTTGTAAGAAGCCCGGCCATTTCATCTCGCTTCACTCTTTCTTGTTCGTCTACTTCGTAGTCATTTTTTTGCTGTGGGCTAAAAATTATCTCGCCTTTTTTTATGTATACGATTCCAAGTTGTGCGTGCCTATCTCATAATCTATTCGACGTTTTGAGCGTTTTTCCTGTTTTTAATCTCTACACGTATAAAAAAAACCGACAGAACCTGCTCTCCTTATTTTCGGAAGAACAGTATTTTAGTCGGTTCCAGCCTTATTTATAAAAAGTTCCCAGAACGTCCAGCTCTGATGAGCGCTCTATTCGAAATGGATAGATATAACCCTGATTCATTCGGGTAAATTTGCGACTCCACAGATCCAGTCCCGATGTGAACTGATAGGCCTGATATATAAACTTGGAGCAGTAATTACGCTCAATACTGCGCAGATTGGTCTGCAAACGGTAGAATTTTACCTGCTTGTAATGGTCATGTACCCACCCGGCTGCTTTCATTCCTGCCTCATTCAATCTGGAGCGGAATACAATGAAACGATCTCCTTCATAAAACCGCGTGAGATACCACTCTAATGAGTCAGCAAATACAGGCCCATAAGGGTGCACATGATACACCTTGCCGTCGAGACCGATAATGCCCATATGCCCGGCATAATATGTCGATTCCGAGCTTGGCGTGTACACAATATCCCCTGGCTCTAGCTTCATTTCGCCCAACACGTTAATTGGCAAGTCCTGATGAAGCCGTTTGGCTGCTGAACGTTCACGCCGCCCTTCAACCAACAAGCGATGAAGGGCACCAGCAAGTGCGAGATATATTTCAGACCATTTGATCTTTTTTTTATCAGATCGTTTGAACCACCGCTGGATGAAGGCGAAACCTCGTTGTGGCTGTGATCCCTTTTTCATACGCTGCACTCCACTCTGTACTAGTTATCAATAACTTGTTGTTATTCTACAGTTTCTCAGGCTTATTATAGACATTTGGTAGTGTATATTCAATTCGGCAACCATTGTATCTGTTGAAATTATGCCTTCTTATTACCCATTTTATGCAAAAAAAGATGACTTCGGGATTAACCCGAAGTCATCTTACTCGTATCCAAATGTATACATTTATTCTTCTACAACACCAAGAGCTTTATTTTTCTCCTTAAAGCGGCTGTTATGGGAAGAAACATAAGCCACTTTTTCTGCTTCAGGGTCCATGTAAAGCTTCGCACTGTTTACCGCTAGGGCTGCATCAGTGAAAGTACCCGCAATCAGGTACAGTTTGCTACCATAATCTACAAAATCACCTGCGGCAAAAACACCAGGAATATTGGTTTGCAATCTCTCCGTTGTAGTGACATGCCATTCGCCAAGATCAAGTCCCCAATCCCGGATTGGACCAAAGTCACTCTTCATGCCGTGGTTTACAATGACAGCATCTACTTCAAGCATTTCAGTTTCACCTGTGTCCACGTGTGAGATGGTCACCTGTTCAATCACATCACCACTCATACTATGCAAGGTCTCTACCGCGTAAGGTGTACGAACATCTACAGAGGATTCTCTCATACGCAGTACATTACGCTCCAACCCGCCAAAGCGGTCACGACGATGCACAACCGTAACTTGCTCTGCCAGGGCTTCCAGTTCATTCGCCCAGTCCACAGCAGAGTCGCCTCCACCTGAGATCAGCACACGTTTACCACGGAATGGCTCCAGTTCCTGCACGGTATAGTGCAGATTGCTAACTTCGTAACGGTCTGCACCTTCAAGCTCCAACTTGGCCATTTTATATATGCCATATCCGATTGCCATAATGACGGTCCGTGTCCAGTGTTGCTCACCTGTTGCAGAAGTTAACAGAATTGTGCCATCAGGTTGACGCTCGAATCCTTCGATCTGTTGTTCAAATACGAGGGTTGGCTCAAAAGTTCTTGCCTGTTCTTCCAATTGTTTGATCAGATCTTCACACAGAATTGGCGTCACACCCCCGACATCCCAGATCATTTTCTCCGGATAAAAGAGCATGCGACCGCCCAATCTGTCACGTGCCTCAATCAACTTGGTCTTCATATCCCGCATGCCGCTATAAAAGGCAGAGTACATGCCCGCAGGGCCACCGCCGATAATGGTTACATCATAAAGTTCCAACTGCTGATTCATATTAAAAATACCTCCGTTAATTCGATCCAGAACATCGAGTATTTGATATCGATTCTCATTATCACTTAAATCCTAGTGTAATGGTAATCTTATCAAAATACAATGGCTAAAAAACAAACATTTCTTGTACAAAAATTCTATGAACACATCTCTTTACTATTGCGCTCTTGGAGCCGCCAACAGCTTTTCAACGACAAAATCAAGTTGTTTATTAATTGAATAGATATCCGAATAATAGAAGAAATCGAAATCAATCTCAATCAGACGACCTTCCTTGATGGCAGGGATACTGCTCCATATTGGATTATCCGTCAAATTATCTGCCCCTTCATATACCGAGCGAAACACATAGTCTCCGATATATTCAGGAAGGACTTCCATGGAGATCGTGGAGCCTGCCGCGTCCGAAACCACGTCGATTTTTTTCTGTACGACTTCAGGTGCTTTCATTCCCAAGTACTCATATACCGCCTGAGATCCACGGCCAAATTGTTTGCTCTCTACAATAACCATACCTTTCAAACCACCCTCCACAATGGAGATTGTTTTGTCCAGTATGCCTGCATCTGCAAGAGTTTTCTTACTCTCTTCAACTTTGTTATTGAGATTGGTGATTAACGTCTCGGCTTCCTGCTCTTTGCCAAAGATACTTGCTATATTATGAAGTCTCTCTTCTGTAGTCAATTTCTCATACGGAATATATACCGTAGGTGCAATATCTTTTAATAACGTATACGTCTCTTCTGAAGGAACAATGATCAGATCCGGATCCAGATCAATGACAGCTTCAGGATTCGGTTCGAACCAGGTACCCAGTGCATTTACACCCTCTAGCTCACTCTTGTATGCAGCCCCGTCATATACATCTGAGGTAGCGATTGGCTTAACTCCAAGTGCGACGACATCCCCCTGGAGATACAATACAACAACCCGTTTTGGATTCGCTGGAACAACTACGTCACCCTTAACCGTCGAGACCGTGCGTGTTTCATTGTCTTTGTTCGTCTGGCTTCCTGTGTCTGATGATACTGCCGTGCTGCTGTTATTGGAACTGGCACCCGTTCCTTCGCCAGCTGCTGGTGTTGTCGCTGTACCTGAAGAGCAGGCTGCGAGGAGCATCGTTATGCTCAATAATGCAACCATAATCATACTGGAACTTGTTTTTCTTCTTTTCATTGGTGTAGACCCTCCGTCTATATATTGATAATGATTCTCATAATCAATATATCCCGACTTCCATCTTCGGCCAATGGACGATTCAGAGATTACCAATGGACGATCCTCTGCTCTCGCTTCTTCTCTTATCTTTCGTTGATACTGAATCGGAGAGATCCCCACATGTTTTTTGAAGATACGACTAAAATAGTACACATCCGAATAACCCACTTCTGCTGCAATTTCACTCAGCGTTGCATCAGATCGTACAAGCAAATTCCGAGCCTTGGCGATTCGAGTCTGAATTAAATAATCAATGGGACTGTAACCCGTCTGTCGTTTGAATTGCATGGATAAATGTCGGGAGCTGTAGTTGAATTGTTCAGCAAGGAAATCAAGCGTGACCTGTTCTCTATAGTGCTTCTGTATATAACGAAGTGTTTGTTTCACCGGGTCAGCAAACTCTGTTTTGATCTCCTGATCTGCCAACTGAACCATCATTTCATGAATGAATTGGTAAAATAAACTTTTTGTATGAAGCAAATCCAGACTGCCAGATTGAATCCATGCACCCTCAAGCTCATCAAGGTAACGTAACAACCCCAGCGGACTACTTGGCGTAAATCCATATTGCAAAGAGAACGGTGCAACTTCCGGCTTTGCCAATAACCACTTTTTACGATAACTGGGGAAGGCAAGGAATGCTCTGTAATAGAGTAGGATATATTCGAAATCTTCGTTGGTTTGGATATCCAGTGAAGATCCTTTGGCCCCATGAAGCATGTAGAACCGCTCTGCCTTGTATGTTTGTCCATCCAACTGCAGCACAGCCGATCCTCTAATCGTATATATAAAACCATTTGCCGGAAGTGTGTAGGAACTTAGTTGTGCCCCTGCCTCCATAACGATTCGACGTATATCCAGAACCTTAACAGCGGCATGATTCCAGCATTTCATCTGTTCATCTAATTGCATTGAATACTCTCCAATCCCAGCCTCACCCGGAACAAAGGCCTTACAAGGTCATCATTCTGCCACACATCCGATAACATATGCGTAGCAGAGGTTCCTAATATACCTTTATTATAAATGATAATAATTTTCATTATCAACTGAAATTTAGAGTGGAATTGAATTTCATCTCGACAATTACTTGTTACTCTTATTTTGGTTCAGAGATCTCCGTAAACCACGCGGCCAATTCCTCTGTTTGATCCAATGTTGCAATCGGGTCAAAGTACCATGAACGATCCGGGCTCCAGATAAACACACGATCATTTTTAACCGCATCCAGTGAACTCCAGACCGGTTTGGATTTCAACTCTTCCAGGGTCAGATTGTCTGCTGTTAGAATAATGTAATCCCCGGCAAACTCAGGAATCGCTTCCGATGAAACTTCAACCAGTTGATCCTTCATTAGGATCTCTTTTTTATCTGCAGGAGGATTCAAACCAAGCGCGCCGTAGACTGCCTGGCCTCCCCGACCAAAATTATCACCAAAGGCCAACGATGCTTTATCATAGAACTGCATGACAGACACCTCGGCCTGCGGATCAATCGCCTCACCAACACGTTTCTTGGCATCTGCAATTCTTGCGTCATAATCGGTTAACCAAGCCTCAGATTCTTTTTCTTTATTTAACACTTCACCGAAATAGGCAATTTCTTCGTGAGTGTTTTTCAATTCGCCATAAGGTACAACCAAGGTAGGTGCAATTTTGCTAAAGGAATCAAATAAATCAGGATCACCTGTCACAATGAGATCCGGTTCAAGTTCCAACACCTTTTCGAGAGAGATGGTTTCATATTCACCAATATTTTGCACACCCTCAAGTGACTCGATAAAATAAGGATTTTTCAGGTTCATCTCGGGTGTACCCACAGGTTTGATCCCCAGTGCGATCAGACTTCCCAGATACAGGTCAACCACAATCCGCTTAGGTTCAGCCGGGATTGTAATATCTCCCTTAACCGTTGAGAGTGTGCGGGGTTCCGATGATTTGCTTTGATTCTCCGCTGTTACTGTCTTCGTGGAACTTGACGTACTTTTGCTTCCGGATGCATCCCCGCTCGAATTACTGGCAACACCTGTAGAGCAGGCACTCAGCAGTAATGTAAAACTTAATAGAATACTAAGCAGCATTCCCGTTCTTGTCTGTCTGTTCATATTTATTGACCCTCCATGCTTATATTGATAATGATTATCACCATCAGTATAAACATACCTTCCACTTCCACCTCTGAAAATGTCATTTCGCGCCACACCTGATGTCAGATCAGGCCAATATAGGGGTGCTGAGGTCTTCTCTTTAAATTGCAAAGGAGAAAGACCTGTATGTTTCTTGAACATACGTCCCACATAATATCCGTCAGGATAACCGATGCCGGCTGCAATCTCATCCAACGTGGCGTCCGTTTGCAGCAACATCTCCTTGGCTTTGAACAAACGAAACTGAATCAGATAATCAATAGGACTGGTTCCAGTCGACTGCTTGAACTTGCGTGACAAACTTCTTGGGCTGGTGCCGATCATTTCTGCCAAAACATGAAGTGTAAGTGGCTGGGTGTAAGAGGACTCTACAATTTCAATGACTTTGCTGACCTGATCCATCATACTTGGATAGCGATTGGATATACGAGGAATCTGTGATGAGATCTGCTCCACAAATGCATAGAACAAACTCTTGGCCTGAAAGTGCTGAATAGGGTTCTTTTGATCCCACAAAAAGTGCATCTGTTTCAATTGCTCATATAGAATGGTTGGCATATCGGGGGTAAAGCCATAGTTCATTTGAAACGGATTGATACGCTCCATTAACCTTCCCAGATCGTTTCTTCCTCCACTAGGCAGGTTTGCTTTGTACATCAAGTAATATAAGCGTAATCCGGATTCACCTGCTTGAATCACCAACTTACTCCCTTTTCCCCCATGGAGAACATAAAAGCGACTCACGTCATATGTTTGATTGTCAATCGTCACTCCAGCATCACCCTGAATGGTGAGTACAAAGGTACTTGTCGGAAATTTGTATTTCATCTTTTCATATGCCTCTAATTCCATGTAACGGATATCTGTTATACTCACCGCAGCATAGTTCCAGAGGATATAATAATCATTCCACATTTTGCTAATCCCATCTCCGTCTACATAAATTGTGTCTGTACTCTACTCTCTTATTGATAACCATTATCAATTATTATGATGAAGTACGCAATACAACCGAGGTAAATGAATCCATTCAGACGAAAGAAGAGCTATTCAAATCCTTCTCTTAACATCCGATATATGTAAATAGAACCATGATAAAGAGTAGAAGGAGAACAGAGGATATGAATTCAATCTCATCTGCGACCAAAAGCAGTTTCACTCCCGGGAATCAAGTCTCCAATCGGGATAAAGAAATTCAGGGACTCATGCAGCAGAAGATCCGGCTCAATGAAGAAATGCAAGGTGTAAAAACCAATGACGAGTTGGATACCAAAACCAAAGCTCAGCGAATTAAATCCTTAACAAGCTCCATATCCCAGATCGACAGCCAGATTGCCCAAATTAAAGCTGAAGAATTGCAAGAAAAGAACAAATTAAGACAGCCCGAAAAGACTCAACAGCAACAACCCAAACCAACCGACGAGGCACAAGCCCCTTCACTCGATCACCTGATCAAGCATAGTCAGACTTATGATCAATTGGGTAAGTTGGTCGGTTTGCGGGATCGCATGCAGGGCTCCATTCAGACCACCGAAGGAGAAACCCGCTTCGACCGACTTGTTCTGGAGATCAATCCTCCCGCAAATGATCTCGATCTTGGCAAATCAATGATGCTGGAAAATTCAGAACGCACCGTCTTTCAGGCAAAGCGAGAGGTTGTTCAGGACATCAACTCCCAGTTAAATAAGGTCAATCAGAAGATTGGGGAACTGGTGGAAGATATCCATCAGCCCGCACCTAAAAAGGGAGTACAACCACCTATCTCTGCAACATCTGGAGAAGAAAATTAGGAAGTAAATGAAGGAAAGAAAACGGGAAGTAAGGAGCACCCATCAGATGGCGGAACCACAGATCAGGAATCAGGAAATGGTCCACAAACTACGGCTTCTGCATCTCCTGCTGCTTCATATCCATCCGTCGATATTCGAATCTGAGTACCCTTTGTTCAAACATACTTATATGTATACATAATGAGGTTGACGTGTTTTCGCAACAAAACAATCGACTCGCATCACATAATAGATAAACCGCTATTACAGGTGACTAACTCCTGATAAATAGCGGTTTTTCTGTATTTTAACGTGATGGGTATAGAGGCGAAGCCTCAGCTTCCGAAGAAGCTTTCTTACAGAAAGCTTTTAGACCCACATCTTCAGGTTCTCTCTGTCCTCTACGTTCTCGTAATTTTATCTCTAGCACGGAGTACCAGCGGTATCATTTGCACAGATGATACTACCAGCAATCGCTTTACAACCTTTTTTGATGCGTGTGGCCTCATCAATTATCTGATCTATGTTTTCATATTTTCGCTTGCTGTTGGTGACAACGGCGATGGACACCGACACGAGAGGAATGGGCCGATTTAGCCCGGAACGTCCTTCCCCCAGAACATATTGATTATGCCAATCATGTTCGTTGTAGAATGTCTTTTTCATTTCCTCAAAACCTGAGATGACTTCCTCACTAATATATTTGTAATCATGGTGATTCAGGATCGTAATAAAATCATCCCCACCAATATGTCCAAGAAAAGCTTCAGGGGGAACAAATAACTTGCGAAGCAAGTTAGCTGTCGCCTGAATAAGCTGATCCCCCATTTTGAAGCCGTAGCTATCATTGTAGGATTTGAATTGATCGAGATCAACGTACAATACGCTAAAATGGTCCATCTGAAGAGCCTGAGACAGCCTTTCATCTATGATATGATTACCTGGAAGACCAGTCAGCGGATTCATAAAAATCGCCATTTCAGCCCGTACATCAGCAACAGCGAGTAGCAAACGTCGAATACTCACAGCTCCAAAGAAACTTTCCCCTGACGTGACTAAAACAAGATCATATATCTCCCCTTCATCTCGGTCCATGGCTAGAACACTGACATCTGTAATCTGTTCCGAATAATCCACGACCAGTGCTTGCGTGTTCATCACCAGTTCTACAGGACGTCCCATATACAGATTATAGCCGTACTGGGTGCCTATCTGCTGAAAGAATTGGGGCCGCATCATTAATGACACACCCTTCTCCCCCATAACAGCTATACCTTCCAGACTAGGATTGGACTTGAAAAGATGATAGACGATATCACATTTTGTATCAGATTGTACTACAGGAATTGGTTCAGCAATCTGGCCTATTTGCGTAAACATACTATTCTACTCCTCTGTTCGTAGCATCTAATCCAACTTTTTAAATATATATGTAGGTCTTTGTCAATGGTCACATCGTACCACTTTCTACTTGAAAAAGCGTTAACTGAGGGTAAAAGTTTATGAAATATTTCCTTTTCTGAATTTTGCTATAGGGAGCTTACTTTAATGCTTGATCTCAAAGTTCAGAAACAATCATGCAAAAATACCGTCAATTACTGGATATCTTGAATCCAATAATTGACGGTATTCGTTAGCATATATTACAGAAGTTTATCGGTATGAAATGAACGAGTTCAGATATAGGCCGCCAAAATTCATTTGGCTAGAACATGTAATGAAACCATACTATACTTGCCAACTCACTACTCCTGAACCTTTCAGCTTACCTTATGCTCAATTCTCAGCTTGTCAGCGACCATCGCAATGAATTCCGAGTTTGTCGGCTTCGACTTGCTGATGTTGATCGTGTAACCAAACAAGTGGCTGATGCTGTCGATGTTACCACGAGTCCATGCCACTTCAATGGCATGACGGATGGCACGTTCGACGCGGGACGGGGTGGTTTTGAATTTTTCGGCAATCGCCGGATACAGTGTTTTGGTGATGGCTCCCAAAATTTCGATATTGTTATACACCATCGTAATGGCTTCGCGCAAATACTGATATCCTTTAATATGCGCAGGAACGCCGATTTCATGTATGATGGACGTAATATTTGCATCCAGATTTTTGTGTTTGCCCATTGGCACAACATTGGATGATTTCATGAACATGGATGATCCGCTGCTTGTGGACATCGCCGTCTGTGTTCCCACCAGTTGACGCACACGATTCGCAAGCACTTCCATGTCAAACGGCTTAAGAATATAATAAGAAGCTCCGAGTTGCACGGCACGCTGTGTGATATTCTCTTGTCCGAATGCCGTAAGCATAATGACTTTAGGCTGTGGAGACAGGTTCAGGTCACGCAAGCGCTCAAGCACACCCAGTCCGTCCAGGTGAGGCATGATAATATCCAGAATCAATACATCCGGCACATCCCGAGTTTGCTCCAGCAATTGCAGTACTTCTTCTCCATTGTATGCAATACCGGTTACTTCCATATCTTCCTGCTCAGATATATATTCGGCAAGCAAATTCGTAAATTCACGATTATCATCGGCCAGCAATACCTCAATTTTTTGCAAAACGGTATCCTCCTTTAAATTAAACATCGTTTCGTACATTTCCTTACACGTTTAATTTTCGACACAGCCAGTTAAATTCCTTCTGTCGAAAATTATTTTTCTTTATTTTTTTTTCTTGATCCTATATAATAAATAATTTATTTCATTATCCGATATATTATGTTTGCTTTCGACAAAAAAGAACCTCAGGGCTGTTTAGCCAGCCTTGAGGTTCTTATCGTTTTCCTTCTTCATCATAACGCCAGCATCTTGTAACATCCATTCAATGAAGCAACCGTAACCCGATTTCGGATCATTCACGAATACATGAGTAACTGCACCGATCAACTTACCGTTTTGTACAATGGGGCTGCCACTCATCCCTTGAACAATGCCTCCGGTCTTATCCAACAGTTTCGGGTCCGTGATTCGAAGCACCAGACCTTTTGTTGCTGGTTCGGTTTGATCTGCCACATGAACAATGTCAATGGAGAAGCGCTCAACTTGTTGACCGTCAACCACGGTAAGTATTTCGGCCGGTCCTTCTTTGACTTCATGAGAAAAAGCGACGGGAATACCTTTCGAATACAGACTGTGCTCAGGATTTCCGGACATTTTACCAAAGATGCCAAAAGCCGTATTACGTTCAATATTGCCCAAAATTTTGCTTTCCTTGAGGAAATGAGCACGTTTTTCACCCGGATCACCGGTCTCACTTTTAGAAATGGACGTCACATTGGACTGAACAATCTGACCACTACCCACAACAATAGATGTTTGTGTGTTCATATCTGTAATCACATGGCCCAGTGCGCCGTATACGCCCTGATCTGGAGCATAGAAGGTAAGTGTGCCAACACCGGCTGCAGAATCACGAATGTACAACCCAAGCCTCCACGCTTGATCCTCGGAGTCATACGCCGGAGTTAATCGTGTCTTCACCGTTTCCTTACCACGTTTTAACACAACATCAATACCTTTTTTACTTTTACCTGCAAGTTCAACGGCTTCAGAGACACCTGCCACGCCATCAAGGCGTTTACCATCCATATGCGTAATCAGATCTCCGAGCTTAATGCCTGCCGTTTCTCCTGGCGATACACGCTCATCCTGCCCAGAATGGACCAGATGATGACCTACCACCAGAATGCCTGCCGATTTAACTTTGACGCCAATCGTTTGACCACCGGGTACAACACGCAAATCCGGTATCACATTCACATGGACTGTTTTGACCGGAATTTTCCCCCACAACTTCAACGTTAATTTGGCATGTCCCGTCTGTTGGGGGTGAAGATGCAAAGGTTGTTGCCTGGTAACATGCATCGCTGCCCGATCATCCAAACCAACGATATCAGGACGATCTACAACGGCGCTTGAAGCAGCAGGTACAGCGAGCCGGACATCCGCTTGCCTGCCAGCAAACACCTGTAATTCATCCGGCAGTGAAGCATAACTTTGCACAGGCTGAATGGCCTGGCTAATCACACAAAGAAAGAAGGCAAATAAAAGACCTAGCAATTTCTTCCTGAGGGGGGAATTCAATGGCTGTCACACTCCCTTTGCTTCTTTCGCTTGACGAAAGGTGGTCGCCAATTGCGTACCTTTAAGATAACCTCGCCCCCAGGCTTTTATTACTGTCAATCATTACGCCAGCCGTCCGTTTCACCCTTTTTTGGCTTCCGCCAAATTCAGCATTTCCTGTGCGTGATGCAGTGTTTTTTCTGTAATTTCCACGCCGCCCAGCATACGTGCCAATTCCTTCACTCTGCCTTCGTCTGACAGCGATTCCACCTGCGTCATCGTCCGTCCATCGTAGACATGTTTCTCAATGAGATACTGATGATCTGCCATACAAGCCACTTGTGGTAAGTGCGTTATTGAGAAAACCTGACAAGTCGAAGACAAGCGGAACAGTTTTTCCGCAATCGATTGAGCTGCTCTACCGCTAACTCCTGTATCAACTTCATCAAAAATCAGCACAGGTATCCGGTCATGTCGCGCAAAGATACTCTTCATCGCCAGCATCATCCTCGACAACTCACCACCTGAAGCAATCTTGCCAAGTGGTCGTAATGGCTCGCCCGGGTTCGGTGAGATCAGGAATTCCGCATTGTCCGCACCCTGACGATTCAGACGAATACGACGTCCATTCCATTCAATGCCCTTAGGATCTTCGAAAGGAGTAATCTGAACACGCAGTGTAGTCCGCTCCATTTGCAGATCCTTGAGCTCGCTTTCCACCTGTGCAGCAAGATCCTCGGCGCATTGTTTGCGAACCTTGCTGAGCTCTTCAGCAGACTCCATCACAAGGTTAAGCATTTTGTCACGTTCAGCTCGCAATTTCTCCAGCCGTTCGTCCTTGTTCTCCAGTTGGTCGGTTTCATGGCTAATCTGCTCATAATAACTCAGAATAACTTCAACACTGTCCCCGTATTTCCGTCTGAGGCCAGAAATCAGATTCAGCCTTTGCTCCACTTCTTCCAGCCTTGCCGGATTAAATTCAATCTTCTCCCGGTAATCCCTTAACTGAAATGTCGCATCTTCCAATTGATAAAATGCGGATTGAAGCTGTTCTACGATTGGTTGCAGTCCTTTGTTATCATATCCAGAAATGTCTTCAATTCTTGAAAGGGCAATGCTCACAGCTTCAAGTCCGCGTTGACCACTGAGCAGATCATATGCACCAGCAACACTGTCCATCATTTTCTCGCTATGGGATAGTTTGACCCGTTCTTCCCCGAGTAATTCATCCTCACCTCGTGTAAGGCTTGCGGCTGCAATCTCTTCAAGCTGAAAGCGATACATATCCAGAAGTTGATATGCCCGCTGACTGGACTCCTGAAGCGCACGCAGTTCCTTTTCCGCCGTGATAAACTTGCTATAACGCTCTTGATACGTCGCTTTGACAGGTCCGATGACTTCCGAGCCATAAGTATCGAGAAGCCCCAGATGGCTCTCTGCACGCAGCAAACTCTGATGTTCATGTTGTCCATGAATATTGATCAGCTTCTCACCTACTTCCCGCAGCATGGTCAGATTGACCAATTGTCCATTAATGCGGGATGTACTCTTCCCCTGTGTATTCAGTTCACGTCGAATGACCAGATGCTCTTCAGGCTCACAATGGATACCCAGCTTCTCCAATGTCTGCCATACCGGATGACTCTGCTCCATCTCGAACAAGGCTTCCATCTCTGCCTTGTCACAACCGTAACGGATCAGATCCGCTGAACTTCGTCCACCAGCAATTAAGCCAAGTGCATCTATAATAATCGACTTTCCTGCACCCGTTTCCCCTGAAAGTACATGGAATCCCGGATGGAATACAACGTCCACTTCTTCCACCACAGCCAGATTTCGAATCGATAACGTAACTAACATCTGCAAAAACACCTCCGGATGACTAACTCAGAAATTATGTTTTTGAACCATTGATTCAAGAGGTTGTTCAAAAAGTCCGCTTTTGATTACAAAGGATGCCTGGTGGCATCATCAGCATCGAATATGGAATTTAGCCGAAATAAGTGGGATGCTTACGAAGTATGTTTCCTTCGGAAACATTGCAGTTGCTCACGTAGTTTCCCTACGCTCCGCTACTCCATTTCTAGCTTCATCCCATCTTCTCGGTACTGAAAACCGATCTTTTTGAACACGCACTTTAAGCAATATAACCCATGATGCGTTCAATAACGGTCACGCTGTTACCTTCAGTCCGGCAGATAATCAGAATGGTATCATCTCCACAGATCGTGCCCATGACTTCATTCCACTCAATATTATCAAGCAAAGCTGCAATGGAGTTGGCTGTTCCTGGCAGACATTTCATCACAACTAGATTGTTTGTGTGATCAATGTGCAAGAAGTTGTCAACGAGTGCACGCTTCAACTTTTGAATCGGATTATATCGTTGATCTGTTGGCAAAGAGTATTTGTATCTTCCGTCATCCATTGGAATCTTGATTAACAGAAGTTCCTTGATATCCCGGGATACCGTCGCCTGAGTCACCTGAAAACCTGATTTGCGTAGTGCTTCAACCAGATCATCCTGGGTCTCAATTTCATTTTGACTAATGATTTCACGAATCTTGATGTGCCTTTGTCCTTTCATACATGCCTCCAGTTAAATGTATTGCAATAAAGCAGCATTTGTAATTCGCCGCAGACTTTGCCCTGCAATGTTCATTCTTTTATATTAGTCCAGATCATCCCCATCATACACATCTTCCTGATAGTCCATGAGCCTGATTAACTTAATATCGGAATCCTCCACGTCAACATACAGCAATCCTTCACAGCCAGGATATAACAACAGATAATTGAGGAAGCGATCCCTTAGCGCAGGGCCGGTCATTTCAATTGGCTGTCTGCGACGAGACGTTTTCACCAGGTATCTGAGATCCTCACGTTCTGCAACATAATCAATGAATAATCTGCTGTAATAAATGGATTCATTGGCCTCAAAAGCCAGAGGGACTTTCATTTTGCCACCAATGACTTCGTAACCCTGTGCTTCAAGCAAGTCCAATGCCGGGGAATCCTGAATCTTCACGTTCAGTTGCATTCCAGACAAGCTTACTGGCATCGGTCGATTCACCCAATTACGTAAGCCAAAGAACAACCACAAGATCAAACAGACAGCAAGTACACCTATAACGATTGTGTCATATTGACCATCCATTATCGCTCACCTCGAAGACATATTCGAGGTTCAGTAACGATTTCCCTTTACATGAATCACCTTTCCAGCGAAAAGAAACCCATCTTATGATGAGTTTCCCTTAAATGTATGAGCTGCTTCCTTCGCAACTTGCTCTGCAAGTGCGTCAAGTGAAGCTGGATCGATCTCTGGTTGTGTTGCCTCTGGTGCTTCCAGACGCCAATGTGCGAGAAATTCGATATTACCTTCTCCACCGGTTATCGGTGAAAAAGTTAAACTCTGCAGATGCAAACCAAGTTGACTGGCAAAATGAAGCATCGTCTGCAATACATCCTTGTGTACCTTCGTATCACGTACCACACCGGACTTGCCTACTTTTTCACGCCCTGCCTCAAATTGAGGTTTAATCAATGCAACGATATCTGCAGGTTGTTTCAAAAGAGCCAGAAGTGGCGGCAATATGATTCGCAGTGAAATGAACGACACATCAATGCTCGCAAAGTTCGGCACGGGTCCCGCCAGATCTTCAGGAGTCACATAGCGAAAATTAGTTCGTTCCATAACAGTAACCCGCTCATCATTACGCAAAGACCAGTCGAGCTGATTATACCCCACATCAATAGCGTAGACGTGAGACGCGCCATGCTGAAGTGCACAATCCGTAAATCCACCGGTGGATGAACCAATGTCGAGCATGACAAGTCCATTCATATCAAGGCCGAAATGACGGATCGCTTTTTCGAGCTTCAATCCGCCTCTGCCGACGTAGGGATGTACCGAGCCTTTAACTTTCAGCTCGGCTTCCCTTGGAATTTTCATGCCCGCCTTTTCGATTGGCTCATTATTGGCATATACCAGTCCAGCCATGATTGCAGCTTTTGCCTTCTCACGACTTTCATAATAGCCCTGCTCAACCAGCAGAACATCAATTCGTTCTTTCGGGAGTGACATGTCTGTCTCCTATCATGTAAATTTACGAAGGAAAACGTGTTTTGGGTATGCCGTAAGATGATTGAACAGCCATCTTGCGCAGTTCAGCACATACATTTTCAACGGTAAGACCCACTTCCTCACGTTGTTCCTTAATACTGCCATGCTCGATGAAACGATCCGGAATCCCCATCAGTTGCACATGTACGTCATGCAGTCCCTGTTCTGCGTAGAATTCCAGAACCGCACTTCCCATGCTACCTGCTTGGGATGCTTCTTCAAGTATAATCAATTTGATGCCTCGAACAGCTAGGTCACGCAGCATTTGCTCATCCAGAGGTTTGAGGAAGCGAGCGTTGATTACGCCTGCTGTAATCCCTTCCCGCTTCACCATCTCTGCTGCTTCTTCTGCAAGCTGTACCATCGACCCTGAAGCGATGACAGCATATCCTTCGGATGGACGCAGTTGCTCCCATGATCCGATCGAAATCGGAACAAGTACATCATCCAGAGGTACACCAACTACATTGTTTCGCGGATAACGGTAAGCAATTGGACCTTCATTATAATCAAGCGCCGTTTTCATCATGTGACGCAATTCATTTTCGTCTTTTGGCATCATCAGAACGATATTTGGAATATGGCGCATAAATGCCACATCATATACCCCTTGATGTGTTTCCCCATCCGGACCAACAAACCCGGCACGGTCAATGGCAAACATCACGTTAGCGTTATGTCGGCAAATATCATGTACGATCTGATCATATGCACGTTGCATAAACGTAGAATACACGGCAAAGACCGGCTTCAAACCTTCCATAGCCAGTGCAGCACACATGGTTGCCGCATGCTGTTCTGCGATCCCTACGTCAATCATGCGGTCAGGGAATTCCTTACTAAAAGGGATGAGACCTGATCCTGTAGGCATTGCTGGCGTTACAGCTACGACCCGCTTATCCTGCTTCGCAAGATCAATTAGTGTTTGACCAAACACTTCCGTGTACATCGGTTTTCCGACTGCCTTCAGCACTTGCCCAGATTCAATTTTGTACGGAGAAATCCCGTGCCACTTGTGCGAATCAGCTTCTGCTGGCTGATAACCTTTGCCTTTGGTCGTAAGCACGTGAACGAGCACAGGACCATCAACGTTATCTGCCTGTTTGAAGGTTTCAATCAATTTGGGAATATCGTGCCCATCAATCGGTCCCAAATACGTGAAGCCCAGTTCTTCGAAAAGAACACCTGGTACCATCATATATTTGACACTATCTTTGATCCAGCTTGCCGATTTGGCCAAACGGTCCCCAATAGCAGGAATTTTTTTAAGCATCCCCTCGACATCATCTTTTGCTTTCAGATAATGACGATCCGAACGAATCTTGCTCAAATATTTATGCATGGCCCCAACGTTTGGAGCAATGGACATTTCATTATCATTCAGAATAACCATCAGTTTTCTCTGCTCATGACCGATATGATTAAGGGCCTCAAAAGCCATACCACCTGTAAGCGCTCCATCACCAATCATCGCGATAACTTGGTTGTTCTCACCCTTCAGATCACGTGCAAGAGCCATCCCCATCGCAGCGGACAATGAAGTACTGCTGTGTCCAGCTTCCCATACATCATGTTCACTTTCGTTGCGTTTGACAAACCCGCACAGGCCGTTATGTTGACGCAATGTATCAAAACGATCCATACGCCCTGTCAGGACTTTATGCACATAAGCCTGATGCCCTACATCAAAAATCATTTTGTCTGCTGGACTGTTATAGCAGTAATGCAGGGCTACCGTGAGCTCAACCACGCCTAAGTTGGGTGCGAGATGCCCACCTGTAACAGACAGCTTCTCAATCAGAAACTGCCGGATCTCTGCCGACAAAAGGGCAAGATCATCCTGAGACATCGACTTTAGATCACTGGGTTGTTTAATTTGTGGAAGCAGCACGAGAATCTCCCCGCTTTCCTAGATTGTTTAGTTATTGTTGTAAATCGATATATACATTATGAATCAAATGACATTAAATCATTATAACATAAAAGAACAAGAATCATAATTTACTGCACTATACTCCCGATAACGAGCATTCTCGCCAGTAAGTTATTTAAAATTCTTCTCCATATGTATTCACGCATCCACTCGGAACAGCTCTTTACATCTACTCGGAAAAAGGACATTACATTCATTACACGGTTACATAGATTTTGAAACAGACCGCTCCGTCAGAATCTAATGGTCACGACTCATCAGATAATCTGCAATTTCCAGCAATCTGGATGAATCAGGTAACTCGGCTCTTTCAAGTGCATCTTTTGCAGATTGGGTAAGGGATTTCACTTCCTCTACAGAAGCCTCCATGCCAATAAAATAAGGATACGTTACCTTCTGCTGATTCACATCGCTCTGTGTTTTTTTGCCCATCTTCTGCTCGTCGCCCGTCAGATCGAGAATATCATCCTGAATCTGGAACGCCAGCCCCAGATCACGTCCAAACACACGCAGTGCTTCCAATTGTCCTTCCGTTGCTCCACCGATTCGTGCTCCAGCAATGAGTGAGAAAACAATCAGGTCACCCGTTTTGTGCAAATGAATATATTGGAGCTGTGCAAGATCAGTCATGCCCTGCTCGCCTTCCATATCTGCAACTTGACCGCCGACCATCCCTCTTGCTCCAGCAAGTTCGGACATGTCCTCTACGATGGACAGCAACGCATCTGCCGCCACACCACTACGGCGTCCAGCTTGAACAATGCTATAAAAAGCATGGGTTAACAGCGCATCCCCTGCCAATATGGCGGTTGCCTCACCATATACCTTGTGATTCGTTAATTTCCCTCTACGGTAATCATCATTATCCATAGCAGGCAGGTCGTCGTGGATCAGTGAATACGTATGAACCATCTCCACGGCGCAGGCTACCGGCATTGCAGCTGTACGCTGTGCACCGAAGGCTTCCGCCGCAGCAACGACCAGAAGAGGACGAAGGCGTTTGCCTCCGGCCATGAGTGAGTACTGCATCGCATCCGTCAGCGATTGGGGTACATCCCAGTGAGCGGGAAGCGTATGTTTCAACGCTTCTGTCACCTCAGCTGTGACCTCTTCGAGGTATGCTTGAAACGAAGGACGATTACTCATGGACTTCACCGCTCTCATCGTCAGCAGTTCCGAAAGGCTTCTTGCGAAGCTCTCCATCTTCTTCTACGATCATTTCGATCTTGCGTTCCACTTGTTCCAGCTTCAGACCGCAAAGTTGCGAAAGTTTCATCCCGCGCTGAAACAGATCGATGGCCTGTTCCAACGGAACATCACCATGTTCCAGCTGACCTACGATGTCTTCCAATGCCGCCATTGCCTCTTCAAAATTCAATTCCGGTTCATTCGCCATGGGTATTGTCGTCCTCCTTCATTCCCCAAACCTGACAGTCCAGCTGCCCGTCTGTTAATTTAATCTTAATTGAATCTCCAGGCTGTACATCCTTCGTTGACTTGATCAATCGCTGTTCTTGCTCGTCATAGACAAGGCTGTATCCCCGTGACATGACTTTAAGCGGGCTAAGCGCATCCAGATGCCGCACAGATGATTTCCACTGTTGCTGCTTCGACCTGGTTATAGACCTGATCGCAAGTTCAAGTTGTCTGCGTGCTGCCGCATTCTCACGGCGTGCTGCATTGACCTGCTCACGAGGATTGAATCGTTGCAGTGCTGCCCGCAGACGCTCCTGTTTCTCTCCTGTCCATTTCATACGCGTATCCACTGTTCTCAAAAGCCGTTGGTGCATCATATCCAGACGTTCCGTATGCTGCATCAAGGTACGTCTTGGATGCACCAGTACTGGCGAACGCTGTAATCTTGCGAGCCGTTCACGATTATGTACAGCACGCTGACGCAAGCTAAGCTGTAACTGACGCTGCCGTTGTCCGATCTGATCAAGCAACTCAGCTCGATTAGGTACAGCTAATTCAGCAGCTGCTGTAGGTGTAGCCGCACGCAAATCGGCTGCAAAATCAGCAATAGTGAAGTCCGTTTCATGCCCAACCGCAGAAATGACAGGAATATCCGAAGCAACTATTGCTCTTGCCACAATCTCCTCATTAAAGGCCCACAACTCCTCCAGTGAACCGCCTCCGCGTCCAACGATAAGTACGTCAGCTTCTCCCATCCGGTTCAAGTTGGCAATTGCTTTGACAATGGAAGGTGCTGCACCTTTGCCTTGTACCAGAACAGGATACAAAACAACTTTGGCAGAAGGGTATCTACGCTGAAGTGTGATCATGATGTCTCGTACCGCCGCTCCCGTCGGTGAAGTTACAACCCCGATGGTCTGTGGATAACGAGGGATCTGTCTTTTTCGCGAAGGTGAAAATAACCCTTCACCCTCGAGCTTTTTCTTGAGCTGTTCGTAAGCCAGATACAGACTTCCAATTCCGTCCGGCTGCATATGGGTAGCGTAGAATTGATACTGCCCATCCCGTTCATATACCGAGACATTACCACGGGCAATAACCCTTGCACCCTCCTTCGGTACAAAAGGTAATCGCTGGTTATGGGACGCAAACATAATTGACTTGATTCGGCTGTCCTTGTCCTTCAATGTAAAATACATATGGCCGCTGGAGTGATGCGTGAAATTCGAAATCTCCCCGCGCAGCCAGACGTCCGACAGAACCTGATCCGATTCCAGTTTCATCCGGATGTATCGGTTCAGGTCTTTGATGGAGTATATCTTTTGATCTGCCACAGACAAAACCCTAGGCCAATCCGTGAGCGCGCTTGGCAGCGATCAATGTATTTTGCATCAGCATTGTGATTGTCATCGGACCAACACCACCAGGAACGGGTGTAATTGGACCAGAAACTTCTTTCACGCTCTCGAAATCAACGTCTCCTGCCAGTTTGCCATTCTCCAAACGGTTCATGCCGACATCAATAACAACAGCACCCGGTTTCACAAAATCAGCATCCACAAAATTAGCACGGCCGATGGCTACAACCAAAATATCCGCCTGACGCGTAATTTCTTTCATGTTGGCTGTACGGGAATGACACATGGTTACCGTCGCATTCTCACGTTGCAGTAACAGCGATACCGGTTTGCCGACAATATTGCTTCTTCCGATGACCACTGCATGTTTACCGGACATTTCCAGCCCAGTACGTTTGATCAGCTCAATTACACCCGCAGGGGTACATGGAAGCAGACTATCGTCTCCAATAACAAGATTACCAACATTGACTGGGTGGAATCCGTCTACGTCTTTATCCACGGCAATTGCATCAATGACCGCTTTCTCTTCGATATGTTTCGGTAATGGGAGTTGAACCAAAATTCCGTTAATGGATTGTTGATTGTTCAGCTTGTCCACCAGCGCAAGCAGATCTTCTTGGGACGTGTCTGCATCCAAGCGATGCACTTCAGAGTAGAAACCGAGGTCGTGACATGCTTTTTCTTTATTACGCACATATACTTGGGATGCCGGATCTTCCCCGACGAGCACAACAGCCAGACCAGGTACTACCCCCTGTTCGCTAAGCTGTTTTACTTCTGTTGTCATGCTTGCGCGGATCTCTTGGGATACTTCTTTACCGTTAATAATAGATGCTGTCATTGTACTCTCTCTCCCTTATGTGAATATAAATTTAGAGGTTGTTCAAATAGTTAATCATAACTTAAGATAATTTTGCTTTAATCGCGTCAACTTCCTGAATCATGCGTCCAAGTACGCCATTGACGAACTTACCGGATTCTTCTGTACCAAAATATTTGGACAGCTCAATTGCTTCATTGACAGATACTTTTGCCGGAATGTCATCACGAAACACCATTTCATACGTAGACAGTCGTAGAATCTGGCGATCTACACGTGACAGACGGCTAATCTGCCAACCTTTCAAATAATCAACAAGCAGCCCGTCAATGGCTTCCTTATTGTTCCAGGCTCCTTGTACAATCTCAGTAACATAAGTACGCATTACATCTGCATCGCGGATAACTACTTCAGTTTCATTATCTTCAGCAGCTTCATTGATTAACATGTTTACAGCTTCTGCTGCACCCACCTCATTCATTTCCATCTGATACAGACTTTGTACTGCAATTTCCCTTGCCAAACGTCTTTTCATGTCCTGCCTCCTGCAGCGCTCCGTCTGGAGCGTCATCATGCTTATTTTATAATCCATGCATCCATCTCATCAAATCCAGTATCGGTTGAATCAATGGCTTCCATGGTATTGTTATTGTTATCCCTTTTCACAAAAAAACCTGCAATACGTTTCCTCCAAAAAACGGGCAACCTAAATTACAGCTCTATTTTCGGAAGAAACATATTGCAGGGTTCAGGTAGGTCACTTAAACGGACGCCAGCGATCGCCAAGCCATTGTCCCCACTCCCTCCAGGGAATGAACGAACCCAGCTTTGAATCGCTTCGTCTGCCTAATGTATAACCGATGAACACCAAGAGTGCAAAGAACAACATATCCCAAAAACCGATCCATACATAAAGAAATCCAAAAAAGATGCCGCCGATAATTCCGGTAATTCGGCCTCTGTGACTATCCCAAATCTCTTTCCACAGCATCAGTGAAACTCACCTCATTCCACTCGACTCTTGTAGTTAGGCGACTGGGTTACATTAGCGATATACACCGTGACAAAAGAAACCGGAATGCCCGTAATCTCTTGTACATGATCATGTATCGCCTTTTGCAGATCAGAAGTCAGCGCAGGAATAGGTGTCTCACCATCCACTACCGCACGGATCATAATCTCCAGTCCTGACTCAACCACGCGTATGCGTGCCTTGACATCACGTACTCCCCGGAAACGGGAAGTTGCCTTCAAACAGAGATTCTCAATCGTCTCCATCGAAATCTGTACATCACCAAACTCAGTACGTTGATCTACAGACGGCAACGATGCACGCTCACGTCGAACCGAGATGTAGAAAAATCGCAAACTCAGGATAAACAAAATCGCTGCTGCAATAACAGACGCAACAATAACGTTTTGTTCCTGCTGGTAATTCAATTCGTAAGGCAGCACACCGCTAATCAGAAGAATGACGGCTGCCGATATTGCTCCAACGCTTATGCTGTATATAAACAACAGAAGCCGATCCAGTATTTTAGCCACGAACTGCACAGCCTCCCTTGCTCACTAACATTACTTAACCAGTTCACTAGCAAAAAATCAGATCCTCATCTAGCTTTCGCTATAATGAAGACCTGTCCAAGACGGGATAACCCCCGGCAGATGATGCCGGGGGAATCTGTCTTCTTTTATTTTACGCGCTGACTGTTCAGGTCGATCTCTTCCACTTTCTCGGTGCTCTTGAACTGAACGTCATGAATGTGCACATTCACTTCATTCACATTCAATCCTGTCATGTTCTCGATGGAACGTTTCACGTTCTGTTGAATCTCCGTAGCTACTTGTGGCAGACGGTATCCGTACTCGATAATTACGGAAACATCAACTGCCGCTTCACGTTGGCCCACTTCAACTTTAACGCCTTTGGAAAGGTTTTTGCGACCAAGCAATTCAGCAAATCCGCCAGCGAATCCGCCACTCATGCCTGCAACACCTTTCACTTCAAGGGTCGCCAATCCAGCAATCACTTCAATAACTTCAGGTGCGATCTGGATTTCACCGATATCCGTTCGTTCAAATTCAGTCGGTAGTGTACTCATAACTGTTCAACACACCTTTCGCGAGATAAGTTTGCGGCCATCCGTCAGGGCGCTGGACTCAGGTTAATCAACCTTCAGAACCCTTCCGGTCCGGCTTTACCGGAACTCCTGCAAACATCCGCGAGGTGCGGGCTTATCCTTTGCAGGAGACATGCGCTCTTATTATTCATACTATATCATTTGGGCTACATTATGACAAACAAGCCCAATATACCTTTTAAATCTCGTTTTCCTCAAGAAATTTGATATCAAAGTCACCACGAATGAACGTTGGGTGCTCCAGCAATTTCTGATGGAAAGGAATGGTTGTGGATATGCCTTCAATCGCAAATTCCCCAAGCGCACGCTTCATCTTGGCAATCGCCTCTTCACGATTCGCTCCCCACACGATCAATTTTGCGATCATGGAGTCATAGAAAGGTGAAATGGTATAACCCGGATAAGCAGCACTATCTACACGAACACCAGGTCCTCCCGGTGCAAGGTAGAATCCGATTTTGCCTGGGGATGGCATAAAGTTACGGTCCGGATCTTCTGCATTGATACGACATTCAATGGACCAGCCATTGATAACCACGTCTTCCTGACGGAATGAAAGTGGGTTGCCTTCAGCTACCGAGATCATCTCACGGATCAGATCCACGCCAGTAACCATCTCAGTTACCGGGTGCTCTACCTGAATACGCGTATTCATCTCCATGAAATAGAACTCGCCGTTCGGGCTGAGCAGGAACTCCAATGTACCCGCTCCCGAGTAATCCACAGCAAGGGCAGCCCGTACCGCAGCTTCACCCATCAATGTACGCACATCTTCGGAGAGAATCGGACACGGCGCTTCCTCTACCAATTTCTGGCGACGACGCTGAACCGAGCAATCACGCTCTCCCAGATGTGCTGCATTTCCGTGTTTATCAGCGATGATCTGAATTTCCACGTGTTTCATGCCTGTCAGGAATTTCTCCAGATATACACCTGCATTGCCAAATGCCTTTTGTGCTTCCTGCTGAGCAGCGGTAATCTGCTTAATCAGCGTTTCTTCATCTTCGGCAATACGGATTCCCTTACCTCCGCCACCAGCAGTAGCTTTGATAATGATAGGATATCCGATATCTCTAGCAATCATGATGGCTTCATCCATATTTTCAACAAGGCCGTCTGATCCAGGAATAACAGGTACACCTGCATCTTTCATCGTCTGTTTGGCAACAGCCTTGTCACCCATTTTGGTGATGGCTTCAGGAGAAGGTCCAATAAACGTAATATTGCAAGACTCACAAATTTCTGCAAAATCAGCATTTTCCGCCAAAAAACCGTATCCAGGATGGATTGCATCACATTCCGTCAGCGTAGCTACACTCATCAGGTTTGTGAAGTTGAGGTAACTGTCCTTAGACAGTGTCGGTCCGATACAATAAGCCTCATCTGCAAGACGAACATGCAGAGAATCCTTGTCCGCTTCCGAATAGACGGCTACCGTTGAGATGCCGATTTCACGGCAGGCACGAATAATACGTACCGCAATCTCTCCACGGTTCGCAATCAGTATTTTTTGAAATTTCATTTCGTTTTGTCCTCCTTCGAAGCTCATGCGGTTAGCTGTTAACCAGCTATAACGGTTATTCCGGTTTCACCAGGAAAAGGGGCTGCCCATACTCGACCAGCTGTCCGTTCTCAACCAGCACTTCAACGATTTCTCCCTTGATGTCCGCATCAAGCTCGTTCATCAGCTTCATAGCTTCGATGATACATACCGTTGTTTTCTCAACAACTTTATCACCAGCGCTCACAAAAGGACCCACTTCCGGCGAGGAAGCTCTGTAAAAAGTACCTACCATCGGAGATACAATTTTATGTAAATGACTTGTAGTATCGACCTGCGGTGCAGCTTCACTTACCACTGCGGCCGGCTGTACTTGCGGAGCAGCAATCATTTGCGGTTGCACAGCAGCTGCTTGAACATACTCCGTTTTGCCCGGTTTGCGGATTGATAACCGTGATCCTTCATTTTCAATTTCCAACTCTTGAACGGAACTTTCATCTACCAGTTTAATCAGTTCTTTGATCTCACTCAATTTAAACATTTCCATTATTCACTCCTTCGGCATCATGCCAGTCTCACTAGGACGGTCATATGGCTTTATGTATTATATCATAATCATTAAAAATGGAAAGAGCCCGAGAGTACAACCAGCTCCCGGGACTGCATTTCCATCATTTGGATTACTGTTCTGTGACGTATTGCACGCTGATTTTGTTCTGTGAAACCGCCAATTCTTTCATCACCAGATCCACAATGGATACCGCCTGTTTTACATCCAGTTTGTCACTGAGGACCACAACTTTATACTTGTCGGAATCTTCTTGAACGATCGCATTAGCGAACTGTTGAGAGAGCGTCTCCTCAATGCCAGTGATTTTAGCTTCTTTTTCTTCCAGTGTACGGAGTTGCTCCGTTGCTTTGGCATTCTCCTCTGGCGTTTTGCTCAGATCACCTGCCACGGTCATCAGTTCCTCATACTTGCGATTGTTGCTTTCCTCACGTTGCCACTGGTAGTTCTGGAACTGGCTGCTCGCAGATGCTGTCGTATTCTGCTCTTCCATTTCCTTGAGGACTTCCTCATCTGTCTTGGTTGCCGTGCCGCCTGCCTGACCGTCTGTATCCGTTGTAGTTGTTGCGCCTTTGTCGGTCTCTTTGTTGGTTTCTTTGCCTGCCTCACCCTTATTCTCGCCTGGTTCGACAGCAGGTGTTTTCTCTGCATTTCCAGCTTCTTTACCTTCTGTAGCCGCCGGTTCTTCCACAGCGCCAGCCGCATTTGGATCACTTTCAACTTCGCCGCCATTCACCACTTCATTCACAACCAAACCTTCTGTAGGATCAAGAATGCCTGCCGTCTCCTTGGCTTCCCCTTGCTTGATTCCATCCACTTGCTGACTGTCAGCCACCGGCGCGTTGACTGGACCGGAATCCTCAGTGAACAGATAATACGCGGACAAAATGACCATCAGACTCAGCATGGAAACGAGCCATACCGTTTGACGTTTGTTATTCATTAGAACTTCCTCCTCAAATTGGCTTCAATCTTATGAGAATTGAATCTTGTGATTCAACACATCAGATTAGTCTTGTTTGCGCGGTACAACCGAGATCCGGTAGGCTGCCACATTCAGTCCTTTTTCCACAGCATCGGTTATCAGGTCCTTCACAACCTTGTTCTCTGCACCCCTCGCAACCACAAGCACCCCACGAATCTGCGGTTTGAGCTTTTTGGTCACTATAGGTGTCTGATCCCCTGATATTTCGTACGTAATAATCTCGCCATCACGGGTATATTGCGTCATATGTCTTTTGCCCCCGTTAGCATCCGTTTCTTCGGTAAGTTGCTGAGAATCCTTCACGTTCCGCTGAACGACCAATTCTTCTGTGGAATCCACGGTAACCATCACATCAACCGTTCCCACACCAACAATGTTTTCCAGCACACCTTTGATTTTGTCTTCAAATGCAATTTCGATTGCCTGAAAAGGATTCTGTTCTGACGGATCACTCTGTATGGATGCCATGGATGTTGCCGGGTCCGGTGGTTCCCGACCGATATTTTCGGAATCAATTTTTTTGACATTGACGAAGGAATTGAACAGCATGATTCCCACCCCGATCAAACCCAGGATAATCAGCCAGCGGAAGGTTTGACTTCGCCTCGCCCCACCCTCTCCGCCACCCATCCAGGTTTCCATCTTTTTGAACCATTGTTTCATCGGACACCCTCCTTCTCAGAGCACTTCAGCACTTTTGGGTTCTGTCACTTGAACGTTGTTCGCATCAACATCCCACTTTTCAGTCAACAATGTAATAATCTGCACCGCATGCTCGGACCGTGTGGATGTCTCACCTTGCTGCTTCGTCTCATCTGCCTGATCACGTATAACAGGCTCCGAAGACACTTCATTTTCATCACGTTGCCCTCTACTCACATCAATCTGTACATCAGGCACTTCAATCTGACCGATCTGGATGGGCTGCTGTATTTGATGTGTTTCATCCTTCTCGGATTCTGTGTTTGTACCAAATATGGGTTGTGTATTTGCAGCGATTTCTTGCTGCCCTGCCTTCACTTCTCCTCCTGCACCCTCTCCGGCCATCTCGACCAATACACGCTGGATTACAGGCAGTTCGACTGATGAGGCAGCTTCCATCTGAGTTTCATATTTACTCATGGTCAGCTGTACCTCTACGGACCGCACCTTGGCTCCTGTTGTTTCTTCAATCTGGCCTTTCATGACATTAGCCAGTTCTTTAGCTGTCCATTGTAAGGATTGTTCCTGTTCATTGGATTGCAGCCGCTTGCCCTGAGCTAATATCTGTTCGAGTGTTGCATTTCCATCCGCTGGAGCATCCATTGCCGACATTGCCCGTTTCAGTTCGCCAACCGGATCACTTTTGAGCAGCTTGGTTATGGGTGATAAAAGGGTCAGCAGGATGAGAAGGCTCAGCACAAGCTTGACATAACGTTCCATGGATCGATTGGGCAACAGCATATCCACAAAGGTCGCCAGCAGAACGATCATAATCAATTCCTGGAGCCAGTTGCTCAGCCACCCCATCCTTTCCATCCCCTTTCTTGCCAACATACATTCAGCGCATCATGACAGTCAGATTTCCCGCGGTCAGCAGGATGGTAATGGCCAGGAAAAACATCAGCCCGACGGCTGCGAGCGCCGCAAATACGTAGATCATGCTCTTGCCGATGGCCTGGAGGCATCCTACAATCGGGGTGTCTCCTAGCGGTTGCATAATGGCACCAGTTACGTTGTATATCAAGGCAAGAGCCAGGATTTTGAGTGCCGGAAAAGCACATAGAAACAAAATGATGATCACCCCGGTGAGTCCAATTGCATTTTTGACAAGTAAAGAAGCTGTAATTACCGTATCCGTCGCATCCGCAAATGTTCTGCCCACGACAGGGACAAAGTTTCCTGCGATGTATTTGGCGGCCTTCAGGCTGACCCCATCCGCTACCGATCCCGATGCTCCCTGCACCGAGATTACACCCAAAAACATCGTCAGCAGGATACCCAGCAGTGCCACACTAATATTGCGCAGGAGGTCTGCCAGCTGTGTCAGCTTGTACTTGTCAGACAATGAACTGACGAGATGCAGTACAGCCGAGAAGAAGAGTAACGGGAATACCAGCAAGTGAATCAACGTACTCACCAGATGAATCATGAAAATGATGAGTGGATGTGTCACCGAGACGGTGATGACATTACCCATGGACGCAAGCAGTGTGAATAACAACGGAACCATGGCCATCATGAAGTTGATCATGCCAGTTATGGCATCCTTGGCGTATCCAATCGCCACACTGAAGCTGTTAATTGCAATGATGATGATGACCATATAACAGATGGAATAGGCGATTTTGCTAATATTATTTTTCTCAAATGCGGTCTGAAGCGTCTCCAGAATCATGCTGAGTACACTTAACATCACAATCGTGACCAGAAGTTTGCCATTATATAAAATTTCATGCAGCATGAAGGTTCCGATCGCCACAAACACCGATTTCAGGCTGAACCCTTCATTGCCGGGGATTAACATATCCATGAAGGAAGGGGTCTTCCCATCCGGGAAGAAACCACCGTATTGTTGCATCAGTTGATCCCAGTATTTCTCCACCTGATCCTTGGGAAGCTGATCGGCCTGCTGCTCCATCCACTCACCGGAAGGCGAGGTTGCAGTAACCTGTCCCAGGATACCAAACAGAAAACAGAGCATCAGTACAACCGTAAGGCGCCACTGCGGCTTATGATGCATTGATTTCATATGAAGTCCGCACGCCCTTTCTACACCGGCATCAGCTTCATGACGGTTTCGATAATAATGCTGATGATCGGTATAGCAAGTACAAGGATCAGTACCTTACCAGCCAGTTCGATCTTGGACGCAATGCTTTCCTGGCCTGCATCCCTGACAATCTGCGCGCCAAATTCAGCGATGTACGCTATGCCAATAATTTTCAGCACTGTTTTCAGATAAATGCTTTCCATGCCTGAATTCTCGGCAAGTCGCTTCAACACTTCGATGACTGCACCGATTTTGCCAATCAACAACATGAAGATGACAATGCCAGTCGCGGCAGCAATCAGAAAAGCAAACATCGGTTTCTGTTCCTTAATGACCAGAATGAGCACGGTTGCGATGAGCGCCAAACCTACAACTTGAATAATTTCCACAGGTCACCACCATCCGGCTTTATGACCGTTTTTCATTGAAAAAGAAATATCGATTTGATCTCTTGTAGCAGGCTGTCCAGCATACGGACCACCATGAACAATACAACGACAAATCCGATTACGGTCACCCAGTGAGCCATATCTTCCTTTCCCATTTGTTTCAGTACCGTGTGAATCATGGCAATGATGATTCCGATACCCGCAATTTGAAAGATTGCGTTCACTTCTAGATTCATGACCTTGGCACCTCACTATCCCGGCTATTTCAGAAGATCAGAATGACGATTAACGCTCCGACAAGCATCCCGAGGCTTCGGCTCATTCGTTCATATTTCATTTGATCGGCCTGGGCGCGGGATTCCTCATGCATTAGTTGTTGAATGGCTAACGATATATGTTTGGTCTGATCCTGACGGTCACTTGTGCCAAGGCTGAAGCTTAATTGCAGCATCACTTCCTTCTCGTCAGCCTTCATGGCCGATCTTCCCCACGCCAGATCTACGCCTGACTGCAGACTTTCCCGGGCAGTGAGTCCATGAGGAGGTTCCATCTGAGAAGCTGCATGAAGGAACAGCGTCTTTACAGGTTCTTTGGTCTGTGCTCCCATCTTGCCCATGGCATCAGGAAGTGGAGTGAGCCCATAGTTAATCTCCGTCATTAATCGCTGGAGGGCTGCAATGAGTTCTCGCAACTGTCTCGGTCTTAATGCATACTGTCTGGCCTTGTAAAAACCGGCGAGGGTGCTGGCTAACAGAATAATTACCGCACCAAACATGTTAACCAAAGGCTTCACCTCCTGCCCCGGTCTGCTGCAACCCACGCATTTTGCCATCAGCCAGCCGAAAGGTCATGCCCCGGCTCGTCCGTTGCAGTTGGACATAACGTTGAAACATCTGCTCCGTAATCAAGGTTCTGAGGGCGGGTCTGGCCGACAGCTCTGATAGGTCACGGCCATGCGCAGTCGCAATCACTGAGACTCCTGCATGCAGGGCTTCCATCACCGCCTCGGCATCCTCCGGACGACCAATCTCGTCCACAATCAGGACATCGGGTGACATGGAGCGAAGCATCATCATCATGCCCTCAGCCTTCGGACAACCGTCCATCACATCTGTTCGGGGACCTACGTCGAAGCCAGGTACTCCTTTGTAGCTACCAGCGATTTCGGACCTTTCATCCACAATGCCCACTTTCAGACGCGGACGTATTCCCTGAACCAGTTCAGTTCCCCGTGTAAGCTTTGTACCACTGCTAATTTGTCTCGCCAGATCTCGTAGCAACGTCGTTTTCCCTTGTTGTGGTGGTGATAGGATCAACGTGTGCAGGACCTGTCCGCTCTTCATATCGAGAAGATAAGGAAGGATACGATCAGCCACTCCATGTACCTCACGGGCTACCCGAACGTTAAACCCGTTAATGTCACGCAGGTATTCGACACGCCCACCGCTTAGCACCGTTCGTCCAGCAAGCCCGATTCGATGTCCCCCAGGTATGGTGATGAACCCTTTACGCAGTTCCTCTTCCAATGTATAAAGTGAATGGTTACTGATCAGATCCAGCAACCTGTGCGTCACTTCTTTCTGAGGAACATACGCTTCTTCAGGATTCCCGGTCGGACAACCTTGAGGTGTCAGGAAGTGGTATGTGTTGCCTGCATTAATCTCCAGGGGTCTGCCTTCACGAATACGTACTTCCTCCACTTGTTCCAATAGAGCGGGTGGCATTCTTCCAAGAATGGTTCGGATCGGTTCCGGAAAAAGTTCCCTCCAGTTCACCTTCATGAGTAGGCTCCTCCAACCTTGAGATCATTTGGTTCACACTTCTGGCGCTTGTTCATATCTCAAGTTTATGCCTGTACATTTAATTTATGACGCTGAAATCTATCAATTCTTCAGAATACGGTTGAGAGTTTGAAACCATAGATGCACCTTCTGTTCTAGGCACCCGTCTAGATGTGCATGCATATAGTAATTGGAGATAGGTAAGTTCCATTTCGGTTCAAAACAGAACTACCGATCCCCAGATAAAGAAAGGAGTTGTGGGGAGTGCGAGTTGATGTCGTTGGCAATGTGAATGAAGTACGTACTATTGATATTGCAGGGCGAAGTGCAGTTGTCATTGATGTATTGTGTACGACCAGTACAATTGTTACGGCTCTGGCGTATGACGCTTCGGCTGTGATTGCCGTAGAGACCGTTCCACAAGCCAAACAAATGGAAGTGAAAGATTGCATTCGAGGTGGGGAGCGTTTTGACAAAAAAATCACCGGATTCGAGGTGGGTAACTCCCCCTATGAATATATGACTGAGGACATTGCAGATAAAACGATCATCCTGACCACAACCGATGGAACCCGAGCCTTGATTAAAGCTTCTAAGGCGAAACATGTACTAGCTGGATCATTTCTCAATGTCAGGGCTGTCGCAGCAGTTCTCTGCCAACTTCAACGAGATGTATTGCTGTTATGTGCGGGGAATCAGGATGAATTTGCACTGGAGGACGCCTTGTGTGCTGGATGTATCATCGACGAACTGCACCGTCAATCCTGTTCTCCCATCCAACTAAACGATCTCGGCATAGTACTTCATCAGGCGGTATCCCAATGTCAAGAGAGGATCCCGGAGCTGGTGCAGGGATCTGTTAGCGGGCGTAGGCTTGAAAAGTTAGGCAGAGTTCATGACATTTCATATTGTTCTCAATTAAACTTGCTGGATTGTGTTCCCGAGATGGGGGAGGGGAACCTCATGCAACCTTATAGAGGCATACGCGGCGGAAAGATGTTCAAGTTGATGTGAGAATTGCCATGAGAAAAACAAAAAAAAGGTGTACTGCTGCCCGTTGGCAACAGTACACCTTTGCTAATTTACATACATAGCAAATACTTATCTGCGATCTTGAGGTCCACCGATAACGGCTTGCTCCGCAGTGTCGAGATCATATGCTGTATGCAATGCCTTAATGACGTCATGCAGCTTATCTCCGTCAATAACACAAGATACTTTGATCTCGGAAGTGCTCACCATCTTGATACTCACGCCTTCAGCGGAAATGACTTTGAACATCTTCGCAGCTACACCAGGATGACTGACCATGCCTGCGCCAACAATGGAGATTTTAACGAGGTTCTCCTCTGATGTGACTTCACGGTAAGGCAAACGGCTATGAAGGCCTTCAATGACACGTAATGCGTTCTCACGATCAGACAGCGCCACAGAGAAAGAGAAGTCCGCTTTGCCATCCATCACACCGCTCTGAACGATAATGTCCACATCCAGCTGATTGGATGCAAGCGCACCAAATACTTCGGCCAGAACTCCTGGTACATCCGGCACACCCAGAATACTGATGCGAGCCACATTTTTGTCATAGGCAATACCACTAACCACTACGCCTTGTTCCATTGCTGCTTCCTCCTTCACAACCGTTCCTTCATTATGGTTAAAGCTGGATCTTACAATTAAAGGTACACCGGAATGCTTCGCGTACTCTACTGCACGCGGATGCAGCACCGCTGCTCCCAAATTAGCAAGTTCCAGCATTTCGTCATAGGATATTTCCTTCAGCTTGCGCGCAACCTTAACGATCCGCGGGTCCGTAGAATAGATTCCGTCTACATCCGTATAGATCTCACACGCATCAGCCTTAATGGCTGCCGCCAGCGCTACAGCTGTTGTATCCGAACCACCACGACCCAGCGTTGTGATCTCGCCGTCTTCCGTCATGCCCTGGAAGCCTGCAACAATAACAATGTTGCCCTCGGCAAGTGCTGCATTCACACGGTCAGGTTGAATATCATGAATACGTGCTTTTCCGTGAACCGGCTCTGTGCGGAATCCCGCTTGCCAGCCCGTAAACGATACTGCCTTACGTCCAAGCGCTTGAATAGCCATCGATAATAAGGAGATCGAAATCTGTTCTCCTGTCGTTAAGAGCATATCCATCTCACGAGCAGGCAGATCACTATTCAGTTGTTTTGCCTGATCAATCAAATCATCTGTTGTATCCCCCATGGCCGAAACCACAACTACACACCGATGTCCTTCATCAGCTTTTTCTACAACACGTCCGGCTACACGCTTCATGCGTTCTGTATCTCCGACCGAGCTGCCCCCAAATTTCATGACGTACAATGACAACGCAAATCCACTCCCTACCTTGTGCAGTATGCATAATTAATGTCCATCGTCATTATTCTCTACGAGAAATGACTTTAACCCAGTATATTACGAAAGCGCCTGATAGGCTAATCTTTTTTCGAAAAAACCCTCTGCCAAAGGAATGGCAGAGGGTTGTTAATACCGTTTATTAGCTTACAGCTTGTGAAAGTTACGCCCGGGAAGAGTATTTACCTTCACGTGTGTCAATCAGGAGAACGTCACCTTCGTTAATGAACAAAGGAACCTGTACGTTCAAACCTGTTTCCACTTTTGCATTTTTGGTAGCGCCTTGTGCAGTGTTACCTTTAACGCTTGGCTCAGTCTCGATGACTTTCAACTCAACGCTTGTTGGCAAGTCGATTCCGAGGATTTCACCTTGGTAGCTAACAATCTTAACGACCATGTTTTCTTTCAGGAAGTTCAATTCCCATTCCAGTTGATCACTAGTCAATGTGAACTGATCATATGTTTCGTTATCCATGAACGTGTGCTCTGTACCGCTTGCATACAGGTAGGATACGCCACGATTTTCGATGATGGCACGACCAATCGTTTCGCCTGCACGGAATGTTTTTTCAACGGTGTTTCCGTTACGCAGGTTTTTCAATTTGGAACGTACGAAGGCAGCGCCTTTACCTGGTTTAACGTGTTGGAAATCAAGCACGGTATAGATATCGTTATCTACTTGCACGGTCAAGCCTGTTTTAAAATCGTTTACTGAAATCACAAAAAATCCCTCCTGATATGGTTAAAAAGTAGGTGATATAAGACGATAGGTTAATGTAATGGTGGGTTTATTCTGAATTGATGACCATGTGCGATGTGACCGTTACGGGTTCGGATCGTTCCTCCGATCGCTGTTGTCTCCTCATTTTCCCGACTAGATTTTAATAAGGTTTAAAATGAGGAGACAAAGGCGAGCGCTTCGCTTCTTCAGAATCGATTCCGCTCCCTTCACTGCTTTTGCAATGGTCCATAACAATCAGCAATAACCTGTACCTTTATATTAAAAATCGTCTTATATCCCTGTGGCTGTAATTTAGCCGATTACGGTGAACTTCTTGTCCGACTTCGTGAGAATATGAATACCCGTCTCGGTAATCACTACGTCATCCTCGATACGCACGCCGCCAAGCCCATCAATATATATACCCGGTTCAACGGTAACAACCATACCCGGTTTCAATACATCGTCGCTAAGCTTGGACAAGCGAGGAGCTTCGTGAACTTCCATACCCAGACCGTGGCCTGTGCTGTGTCCGAATTGATCTCCATATCCGTGACCTGCAATGATATCACGAGCCAATGCATCTGCTTCCCGTCCGGTCATGCCCGGTTTCAGGTTCTCCAGCGTATGTAACTGAGCTTCCAGTACAATGTCATAAATTTTGCGCAATTCAGGTACAGGTGTGCCTGTTGCAATGGTACGTGTCAGATCTGAACAGTATCCATCCAAAAGTGCACCAAAGTCAAATGTAATTAACTCATTCTGTCCGATGACCTTGCTGCTTGCTACACCGTGAGGCATAGCAGAACGTTCACCCGATGCTACAATGGTGTCAAACGAAGAAGACGTTGCTCCATGCTTGCGCATGAAAAACTCCATCTCCAGATCCACTTCACGTTCCGTCATACCTGGTTTTGCAAACTGCAAAACGTGGCTGAACGTGGCATCCGCCAGATCTGCTGCTCTCTGCATAACCGCGATCTCGTCTTCATCCTTGAACATACGAAGTTGTTCCACAATCCCGGATACAGCTTTCAGTTCAATAGACTGCAGTGCTTCAGCATAAGCGGAGTGCGTGCCAAATGTAACACTATCCTGCTCGAAGCCAACTGCTTTAATATTTGCGGATGCCAGTAGTTCGCGCACCGTATCCATCGGCTTAGCTCCATGCTCAACAACGGTAAATCCTTTGGCTTGCTGAGGCGCTTGAGACATATAACGGAAATCAGTCAGCAGATATGCATCCTGTTCCGTAATCAGCACATATCCCGCAGAGCCTGTAAAACCCGTCATATAACGACGGTTAATCGGGTTTGTAATCAGCATTGCTGTGAGTTCACGCTCACGCATGGCTTCACGCAACTTATTTACTCGTTTGTTTTCCATCGGTAACCCTTCTTTCTCTCACATTCCCGGGTTCCCGGCTCAGGTTTGTTTGTCCAGATGACGCACAAGAGCCAGCAATCCCAGTTCATAGCTTACTTCACCAAATCCGGCAATCTGCCCGATTGTTTCCGCTGCAATCACTGAATGATGTCTGAACGCTTCGCGTGCATGAATGTTGGATAGATGTACTTCCACCGTAGGGACTTTTACAGCATTGATTGCATCACGTATAGCATAGCTATAATGGGTAAATGCTCCGGCATTCAGTATTATTCCGTCTGCCTCACCCATCGCTGCATGAATGCGGTCAATGATGTCCCCTTCATGGTTCGATTGATAAAAAGCGATGGAGACGCCAATTTCATCAGCCTGTCTGCGAATTTTGTCCTCAATATCCTTCAGACTAAGCGTTCCATAGATGCCCGGTTCACGTACACCAAGCATGTTCAGGTTCGGACCATTGATCACAATAATTCGTTTCATCGCTGCTCCACCCTCTCTGCAAATAACCATCTGCTATTTTAACACAGCCATTGCCGGATTGAGAAGCTTTTTTGCGCTATGCCCCTGCTTGCTCCGGCTCGCGTTTGCGTTCATCGGTGTACTCCATGGCTACCGTGTAACCAATGAACAGCCCCCATAGCAAAAAGAAACAGAGTTCCGTGATGATCGAATCCCACGTTAAACCGTTCAAAGGCTTCATCATCCCGAGTTTAGGTCCTACCAGTATAAAGAGAATCAGCCACCAGACAATTCCATACACCATGCCGGGTACCGGTCCTTTTAATTTTCTAATCGTGAACGTGTAGAGCAAGGAAGCCAAGATGGAAAAAACGATAAAAAACAACCAGCCTGTCAAATGTCCAGCTGCGGTATATATATATTCATGTTTGAAAAAAGGCTCGGCCAGAAATCCGACAGGTACAATCGTAAAATGCAACAGATAGAATAGCCAATGCAGCCCGCCCCAGATAAAACCGGCAAAGAAGCCAAGCTCTAACGCAAAGGAAAATGGCTTGGTGTAGTAGTGAGCTTGACCTTGCCTCTGGGTAGGGCGCCTGCCCCTGTCTTTTTGCTGCCGTTCTTTCGGATGTTGGCCTTCATCTCGCGATGTATCTTCATGCGTACGCTCTGTCATCGATATTCTCCTTCATTCAGTTGATAATCCCGTACTATGCCTCGAATTTTCTGCCTGATTCTACGAGGTAGTATGTTCAAAACAGGACAATCTTAACAACATCCTTCAAGGATTGACTCACAAACTAGAAATTGCGCTTAAAATTCGATACAATAGTATTATTAAACTGCCTTTGATCGCGAAGGCCTAGAACAGAATAGGAAGGTGAATAATTTGCCTCAACAATCCAAGCCTGTCAGCTATGGGGGGCAAGCTGTCATTGAAGGCGTAATGTTCGGTGGGAAACATGTCAACGTTACAGCTGTTCGTAGAAAAGACGGCGAAATTACGTATCTGGAAGTTCCCAAGCAAGACAAGTCCTGGGTCACGAAATTGCGGCGGATTCCTTTATTACGCGGAATTGTCAGCATTATAGATTCAAGTGTTAAAGGTAGCAGACATCTTAATTATTCTGCTGACGCTTATGCTGATGATGAACTGGAACCGGAAGAGAAAGCCAAGCAAAAAGAGAAAGAAGGTTCGGGCTGGAGCCTTAGCATGATTATTGGTGTAACCGCCGTAGCCATTCTTTCATTCCTTTTTGGTAAAGTTGTGCTTACTTTGCTTCCTGTTGTTATCGAGAATTTTCTATTCAAAAATGCATTCGACAATCAGTTTTTGCATAATTTACTGGAAGGCGGCATTAAGCTGATCCTGTTACTCGCCTATCTGTGGTTAATCTCACAGACGCCGATGATTAAACGTCTCTTCCAGTATCATGGAGCGGAACACAAGGTAATCAGCGCACATGAAGCTGGTGAAGAACTGACACCGGAGAACGTGCAAAAGTACAGCCGACTGCACTACCGCTGCGGAAGCAGTTTCATTATGTTGACTGTCATCATTGGAGTGTTTCTATACTCCCTCTTCACGTACGATAACCTCTGGGAACGGATGGGTCAGCGTCTATTGTTATTACCAGTTGTGCTAGGCATTTCTTTTGAACTGTTAAAGCTCACGAATTCGGTACGTGATATTCCTGTACTGCGTTATCTCGGATACCCGGGATTGTGGCTGCAATTGCTGACAACAAAAGAACCGACCAACGAACAGGTAGAAGTCTCCATTGCTTCGTTTAACCGTATGCGTGAGTTGGATGCCAAGCTTGCCAATGTCTCTGCTACGTCAGAAGTACCTGTTGCAACACTCGATCCTGTGAAAGGGTGAATGATATGAACAAGCAGGCAATCTTATTTTGGACGTTCATCGCACTAGCTGCTGTTGGAGTCTTGACTTGGCTGGGGAACGCTAGTCCATCCAGGATCATTATTCCTCTGGTCGTGTTCGGAGCCGTATTCCTGCTGTACAAATATCCGCCTCGTCGCTGGGCAAGCAAAACCAAATCACCGAAGATTAAACCATCGGCACGAACCATGGCGAAAGTTAATGCACAGTCCAGTGCCAGAAAGAGCAGCGGCTCTTCAAAGAAACGTAAGGATTATCCTTTCCAAGTGATTCAAGGACAAAAAGGGAAAAGCGATGAAGATATTCCGAAATTTCACTAAAAGCTACTGAACATACAAAAAAGCAGTTCTCCCAACTTGCGGAGAATTGCTTTTTTCACGTTTATACAGGAATCAGAGGCGGAGCTTCTGCTTGTTTCTTGCGCAATTCTTTTCTTTGTTTGTCCAGCTGTTCATCATACATTTTCATATTCCATCCGTTGAAAAATTCGTTCCCTGCGGTTGCACCTGATCGATATAAGGCCGTGCTATCCTGTAACGATAAATGAAATTGCGTTGGTTTAATCCCAAGCGTTGGTATCTTCACTGTACGAAACCGGTTAATCTGTTCGATATAGCGTTCATCATGTGCTGTGAGCATCGTCTCCACAAGGGCCTGAAGCATGCTTAGCGGTCCTTTAATCCGGGCAGGTTCCACTTCCGTCTTCCCCACCATTTTGAATCCGACAACCGGAATAACGTCTCCTCCTCGTTCCGAACGATCACCATCGAAGAGCCACAACGGAAAATTGCTAAGCAATCCACCATCCACGACATACACGAACTGATCTTGAAAAGGAAGTCCTTTGGAGAATACTGGTGATTTGCGTATGACTACCGGATCGAAAAAATATGGAATACTGCAACTCATACGTACCGCTTTTGCAACATCCAGCTTGGCAGGATCAATGCCGAACCGCCGAATATCGTCTGGCAGCACCAGAATGGTCCCATTGGATATATCGGACGCCGTAATAAGCAACTTGCCTTGCGGCAAGTCAGCAAATGTGCGAATCCCTTTCTGCTCCAGCATCTTGCGAATCCATGATTCCAGCGCCTCCCCCGAATACAAACCTTTCTTCAAGAACAGCCTTGCTGCCGGTCCGATCCATCGGGTATTAAATATGGGGGAACGACGCAGCAATGAAACAAAGGGGGTATTCTCAATAATGACTTTCATCTCTTCAGCCCGGTAACCTGCCGCTAGCAGAGCAGCTACAATGGAGCCGGATGATGTGCCTGCCACCCGATTGAACTGAATGCCGCAGTCTTGAGCACCCTGCACAGCGCCTGCAAGCGAGATCCCTTTGACGCCTCCACCTTCAAACACCGCGTTAATTAACACAACAAAACCCCCGTTCTCCAGGCAGCCACGTTTCTACTGCCACTCTATGAGAACAAGGGTTTGTCTTATAACCGTATTGTTAAATTGTTTTAGAGACCATAATAAGCTTTTAATTTGGCAATTAGGCCGAGAGGGTTCTTCGTCAGGTACTGTGAACTGAAGAAAATATCCCCTTTGACCGAACCATACTTCTTGTTGTAGTTCAGCTGATCGATGATCTCCTGTGAAGTCTGCCAGCCAATTTCCGGCGTACCTAACTTATAAGGAGAGTGACCGATATACAATTTTACATTTGTGTTAGCCACTTCATTCGCCCACCAGTCCACGACTTTGTCGTAACGGGCTACGTTCAGTGTCATACTCCAATACACCTGCGGAGCGACATAGTCGATCCACTCCTGGTTAATCCATGTCCGCACATCTGCATTCATGCTGTCATAGGCGGTTACTCCTGCTTTGGTATCAGAGCCTGTCAGATCAACGGATTTGTTACGCCATACACCAAATGGACTAATTCCATATTCAACGTTAGCTTTCACGCTGTGTATACTCTGTCCGAGCTGCTTAACGAACTGATTGATATTGTCCCGACGCCATTCAGCACGGTCTTTGGTATTCAATGTGTTATAGGTTTTGAAGGCTGCATCATCATTAAAAGTCACATTGGACGGATAGAAATAATCATCCAGATGTACGCCATCAATATCATACTGATTGACCACTTCCATGATCGTATCGATAATATGCTGTCTGGCTTCCGGGATACCCGGGTTAATGTACAATTTGCCGGATGCATTCACAATCCAGTCGGGATGAAGCTTCGAGATGTGGTTTGCAGCCAAGTTTGATGTACTCGCTGAGTTCGTTGCTCTAAACGGATTAAACCAAGCGTGGAACTCCAGACCTCGTTTGTGTGCTTCCTCAACCATAAACGCGAGGGGATCATAACCTGGATCTTTACCTTGTGTTCCTGTCAATACGCTGTTCCAAGGTACCAGACCTGAAGGATAGATGGCATCCCCGTTGGCTCTCACTTGAACGAATACGGCATTAATGCCCATACCTTGCAACGTATCGAGCTGTTTCGTGTACTCCTGCTTTTGCTTCTCCACATTTCCCTTCGCTCCGGATGAAGGCCAGTCTCCATTCACAGTGGAGATCCATGCTCCCCGCATCTCTTCAGAAGCTGGTACAGTGCCCGTACCTCCAGGCTCCGCTGGGGTTGCCGGGGTTGGTTCAGGAGTTGGGACTGATTCGTCTCCTGTGTACAGATCAATGGTCTGGGCAGACTGATTCCAGTTCACTCGAATGCCCAGGTTCTCACTGACGAATCGAATGGGTACCATGACCCGACCCTGTTTCAATTCGACCGATGCATCCAGACCAACTACTGCGTTATCCACCGTCGCCTGCTGGCGTCCGCTCGTCATAGAGATGACCGAATCGGATTTCTTAATGGTCACGGTACGAGTAGCTTGAGACCATAAAACAGACGCACCCAGTCCTTCGCTAATAACACGCAGAGGCACCATCGTTACATTTACTTTGGGCAAGATGTAGGGTGATACATCCGATTCCAAACGGTTGCCGTCTAGAAAAATAGCGATTTCCTTCTGCCCGGCCGCTTGTGCCGTCATACCTGCTGTCTGTAATCCAAGTACAAAAATGAGCAGCAGCATCAATCCTTTACGAACGTTCATTAGTGCAGTCCTCCAAAATCATTATAAATTTGCGGTAAATTCTACTAGTTTAATAGACGCTCCTACCGTTCGTTTAGTTGCGAAAATCACCAAATTTTGGTGTGATTGCACACAAAAAAATGCTTCCTGCCATTGAAACGGCAAGAAGCATCCTTTGATCACGGGATACGATTCATTGTATACCACCATGTGTATTCCACTGCAAAAAACTTAAGACTCCGTATTACTCATGACGTCCTGAAGGTTTTTGAGGTCACGCAACCGGCTCTCATCCTGACGGAAGTATTCAACCAAGGACTCGATGCATGTAATGGAGTCCCAGCTCAGATGATGTTCAATGCCTTCAACATCATTGTAGATATTTTGTTCCTGAACACCAATCGTTGTCAAAAATTGTTCAAGCAGATGATGGCGCTCCATCAAACGTTTGCCCATCTTTTTGCCTTTTGGCGTAAGCACCAGTCCGCGGTACTTTTCATAGATCAGGTACTCGTCTTTGTCCAGCTTTTGGATCATCTTCGTCACCGATGAAGGATGTACTTCCAGTCCTTCAGCTATATCAGACACACGAGCATAGCCCTTTTCATCAATTAATTTGTATATACGCTCCAAATAATCTTCCATACTGGGCGTTGGCATCTGCTTCCCTCTTTTCTCTCTGACCGGCCCCTATTCGTGCCTGGTCCCTATCTTATAATGATACATGTTATCAATACGCATTGGCAAGTCCTGCACAGTTCAGAGCGCGCTGTTACACAAGTAATTGGCAGGCGTGACTTCTCCCCATACGAGGCAAACTAAACAAAGTTCCGCATCGAAAGGAGTGATTTCGTGAGTACAAGTGTAGCCTCACCGCCAGTTCGTAAAGCAAAAGGCACTAAACCCTTTATTCCCGATTTGGTGTATTTTGAACCCGGTGCGTTGGAATATGATAAAGGCAAACGGATTATGGAATGGGTCACATCCAAAAACATCCCTTATCAAATGACCACATCCCATAACCGTATCACAAACTTGCCGGGTGAAACCGAACAAGAAAAATATCGGATGGCAAAGCGTACTCTTGTCGTTGGTGTGCGCAAAACACTTAAGTTCGACCAGTCGAAACCTTCAGCGGAATATGCCATTCCCATCTCTACAGGCTGTATGGGGCACTGCCATTATTGTTATCTTCAAACTACTCTTGGTGCAAAACCTTATGTCCGTGTCTATGTCAATACCGAGGAGATCATTCAGGCTGCAAAAGGATACATCGAAGAACGGGCGCCTGAAATCACACGATTTGAAGCTGCCTGTACATCCGATCCCGTAGGACTGGAGCATATCACGGAGAATTTAAGTGACTTGATCCGTTTTATGGCTGAAGAAGAATATGGGCGCTTGCGCTTCGTAACCAAATATCATCACGTTGATCCGTTGCTGAACCTTAAACATAACGGCCACACCCGTATCCGGTTTAGTGTCAATTCGGATTATGTCATCAAAAACTTTGAACCGGCTACCTCCAGATTTGAGGAACGCATTGAAGCTGCTGGCAAAATTGCACACGCCGGTTATCCCCTGGGATTCATTATCGCTCCGATTATGTGGTATGAAGGCTGGGAAGAAGGATACTCGGATCTGTTGCAAAAGCTGGCAGATACGCTCCCAGAGGAAGCAACTAGGGATCTTACCTTTGAGATGATCCAGCACCGTTTTACCAAAACGGCCAAAGCAACCATTGAGAAACGTTATCCCAAAACCAAGCTGGAGATGGATATCGAGAAACGCAAGATGAAATGGGGCCGTTGGGGTCAGTACAAGTATGTTTATAAGGATGACCAGCAAGATGCGCTGCGGGAGTTCATTACGGAACGGATCTTTGAACATTTTCCACTAGCCAATATTGATTACTTCACCTAAACGAAAAACAGGACTGCTTATAATGATATGCTAGTATATGCATTTCTAACAAACGATTAAAAAGCAGGTTACATGACCCAGAGTGTCTCTGGTAACATGTAGCCTGCTATGCCATACATAATAATACTCGAATTCAGTTCATCCGTTTAAATAATCATCCAGTCTGGTGTAATCTGCTGCAACCAGATGGTAATCTTCGTCATCTGATCTGTAAAAAGCAATACCCCAAGGAACAACATTAATGCTCCGCCGACTTTCATCATGACATTGGAATACCGTAAGATCCAGCGTGTCGAACCAATGAAAAACGCCAAAATGAAGAACGGTATGGCAAACCCTGCCGTATAACCTGTAATCAGCGCCAGCCAGGTTGTGGGCTCACTCGCAGCCATCGCAATGATCGCTGTTAGAATGGGACCAATACAAGGCGACCATCCTGCTGAGAAACCAATACCAAATATAAAAGAGCCCAGATAGCCTGCTGGTTTCCATTTCATATCCAGCTTGCGTTCCTTCATCAGAAACTGCGGCTTGAACACACCAAGCAAAAACAACCCCATGAGCATAATCAGAATCGCAGACAATTGACGAATCAATTCACGGTTATCATTGAAAAATTGGCCAAACAGTCCAGCACCAAGGCCAAGCGAATAAAATACTGCCGAGAAGCCTAAAATAAACGCCAGCGTATGCGTCATGGTCTTAAAGCGGACTTCACGCTGATTGCGGTCATCCTTCAATTGCTGCACCGTCATACCTGTAATGTAGGAGAGGTATGATGGATACAGCGGAAGACAACATGGTGATATAAATGAGACCAAACCTGCTACAAAAGCCATCCATACATTAACATCAGGCATGAAGCGGATGTCTCCCTTCCCCGGGCTCACGTGCTTGCTCGTTCAGTCGTCAGGCTCGGAACCCTTTTTTTCCAATCATCGTCAGAATCAGCATCATGATCAGCAATAATACAATCGTTGCTCCAGGTGCGAGGTTCCAGATACCTGCTACAACCAGTCCAAGGACTACGGCAATTTCGCCGATAACCACGGACAAAATAATGGCGGATTTGAAACTTCGAGCCATCAACAGGCTGACCGCTACGGGAATGGTCAATAGCGCTGACACCAGAAGCGCACCAACAATCTTGATCGCCGTGCTTATGACAAGTGCTGTCATCACCGTGATTAACATGTTCAGAATTCTCACAGGCAACCCTGTAACCGCTGCCGCATCTTCCTCAAAGCTGAGCAGGAAAAATTCCTTATGTAACAATGCCACTACAATCACCACGATCAGCGTAACCACACCTACAAGCTTCAGATCCGTAGCGTCTAATGTATAAATACTGCCGAATAAATAACTCATGACATCTGCATTATATCCTTTGCCCAGCGTAAAGAACAAGGAAGCAAGAGCCACGCCACCGGACATGATAATGGCAATCGATAATTCGGCGTAACTCTTGTACGCTTTGCGCAATTTCTCTATCGCAAATGAAGCAAGCACGGCAAATATCAAGCCCACTGCAATGGGATACACTTCAATCAGGAATCCAAGTGCAACACCGGCAATGGTCACATGAGACAAGGTGTCTCCGATCATGGATAACCGCCGCAAGACCAGGAACAGTCCGATTAACGGAGCGGTAATGCCAATTAACAACCCACCCGCCAGGGCACGCTGAAAAAAATCACTCATTAATATTTCCAAAACAAACACGACTCCTTCGGCCTTACTCTAATCTAATGGGCCATAAATACGGCTAGCGTACCTGTGCAGTGGTATGTTGCAGATTGGTCTCAGCACAATCCTGTACCTCATGCGAATGACGGACATGGAAGTTAATTTTGCCATTCGTTACCGCAGCTTCAGAACCCAGATAACTCTCCATTCGATCCATATCATGAGACACCATCAGAAAAGTCATGCGGTGATGTTCATGCATATGGGTAATCAGTTCAAAGAAACTGGCCTGTGATTCAGCATCAATACCTACAGTAGGTTCATCCAGAATCAATAGATCCGGGTGATTGATAAGCGCTCGTGCCAAAAATACACGCTGCTGCTGCCCGCCGGACAATTGACCAATACGTTTGTTCGCCAGATCCTCGATCCGCATGACCTGCATCGCATCCGTGCACTGTTGCTGACATTTGCGAGACATACGACGGAACATGTTTTTGTTATTATACAAGCCTGACATGACCACTTCACGAACGGTCGCAGGGAACAACGGGTTAAATGCATTCTTTTGCGGTACATACCCGATTCGGTCCCAGTCCTTGAACCTGCGGATCGACTCTCCGAATAGTTTGATATCTCCCTGCGCAGGAGGAAGAAGTCCTACCAGCATGCGCAGCAATGTCGTTTTACCCGCCCCATTGGAACCGATAATCCCGACAAAGTCCCGTTCCTGGGCCATAAAATCGAGATTCTCAATCACTCGCTGGTCCCCGTAGGAAAATGATAGTTTCTCGATCTCTATAATTGGATCATGACATAGTGGCATGATTTGCTGCATGGCAAAGCCGCCCTTCATTATATATAAGAATCCCATAGCGTTCTAAGAGCCTTCACCGCGAACGGTAAAGACTCTTCGATCTGAATCCTTCATTCTATCTTATTTTAATGCGATCAGCAGATTTTGCAAATTTTTCTCCATGAGGGTGAAATAATCATCCCCGTTTGTTGCCTGCTCCTTGGTCAATCCCTCAACCGGATTAAGGACCATGGTCTCCACTCCTGCTTCACTTGCCAGTGTTTTCGCCAATTTGTCAGATACCAGCTCTTCGAAGAAAATATATTTGATACCTTCATCTTTAACCAATTGCGCAAGCTTCACAATATCCTGTCCTGTCGGTTCAGCATCCGGGGAAAGTCCCATAATGGCATGCTGGGTTAATCCATAATCACGTGCAAGGTAGCCAAACGCTTGGTGCGAGACTACAATTTCGTTGTTCGGTACGGTAGCCAACTCATCTGTGAAACGCTGATCCAGTGTCTCAAGCTTCGTACGAAGCGCTTCATAACGTTGTTCGTAACCTGCTTTGTGATCAGGATCTGCCTCGACCAGACTATTTTTGATGTTTTCAGCCATGATCATGGCTGATTTCGGACTAACCCACGTATGTGGATCAATATGATGATCAGCGACATCTTCACTGGTAGCCTCATCTGTATGTTCATCTGCATGCTCGTCTTCGTGCTCTTCGCCGTGACCGTGCCCATCATCACCCTCAGCGGTTAACAGCTTAACCCCTTCGCTGACGGCAACAGACTTCACCTGAGTATCACTATTCAGCGACTTCAGGAAATTTGGCACCCATCCTTCCAGTCCAGCTCCATTATAGAAAAACAGCTGTGCCTTGGACGTATTAACAATATCCTGACTCTTCGGAGTCCAGTCATGCGGCTCTACTCCCGTTGGCAGCAGGTTAATGACATTGGCATCCTCACCACCGATGGCAGTCGTAAAAGCATATACAGGATAAAATGTCGTCACAACGTTTACCTTGCCTTCCACAATCTTCGCACTATTGGAACTATCCTGCCCACACGCTGACAATACCAGCAAAGTGAGAATAAGCAAACCCGTCCACATTAACTTCATGTTGCCTCTTTTGCTCGTCTTCCCTGTCCGGTTATCCTGAACTTGATGTTGATCTTTATAAAATGTCATTATGATTCACTCCGCATCTCTTAATCGTAAACATTACTGAAAGAATTATAGGTAACCTGAACCTACTTGTCAAGCTATCCCGTCCTATCATTCTTTCCTGAAGTACGGAGTTCATAACAGTATATGCTTGTTCTCTTCCCTTAAGATGCGATTTATATCAACAAAAAAAGGGGCTCGAATTACATCGGGCCACCTTGTGTCATTTTTATGACAGAATTTGAATAAATTTCATAACTCAATTCTTATTTCACTTGTGCGCCATTAGGCATGTTGTCTGGTACTGTAGCAAGTGTAAGCTGGTCGCCATGCGATGCTGCAAGGATCATACCCTGGGACAGTTCACCACGAAGTTTCACGGGTTTGAGGTTCGTCACACAGATGACTTTGCGTCCAACCATCTCTTCTGGCGAATAGAACTTCGCAATTCCCGATACGACCTGACGCTGCTCATAACCCAGATCTAGCTGCAATTTCAGCAACTTATCCGCTTTTTTGACCGGTTCGCAGGCAATGACTTGCGCGACACGCAGTTCAACTTTGGCAAAATCGTCAATCCCGATCTCTTCCGTACCTTCAGGGGCTGTTACCGGTTCAACAGATGCTGAAGTTCCAGCATCTGCTTGACTTGCTTCAGGCTGTGCCGCTTTTTGGCCACCAGTCATTGCTTCAGAGATATAAGCAATTTCCTGTTCGGAATCCAGACGCGGGAAGATTGGATCACCTTTTTGCAATGCGTTTCCAGTTGGAACCAGACCCCATTGCTTGGCTGTGTCCCAAGCCGTAAGTTCACCTTCCTGAATGCCGAGCTGTGCCCAGATTTTATGAGGAGCACGTGTCAGGAACGGTTGCAACAGAATGGAAGCAATTCTCAAGCTTTCGATCAGGTGGGCCATAACGGATGCCAATTCATCGCGTTTTGCTTCATCACGAGCCAGCGCCCATGGCTGCGTCTCATCAATATATTTGTTGGTGCGGCTGACAAACTGGCTGATCGCTGTCAGTGCTACAGAAAACTGCAGGTTTTCCATGGCCTGTTCCACTTTTTCCACTGTAGCATGGCCTGCTTCTTCCAGCGAAGCATCAAATTCCGTTACATTCGATGCAAACGCAGGGGCTTTGCCTTCAAAATATTTGTCTACCATCGCAACTGTACGATTCAACAAGTTACCCAGATCGTTCGCGAGGTCGGAGTTGACACGTTCTACGAAGCTCTCCGGCGTAAACGTACCATCAGAACCAAACGGCACTTCACGCAGCAGGTAATAACGCAATGCATCCAGACCGTAGCGGTCGATCAGGGTCACCGGATCAACGACATTACCTTTTGATTTGGACATTTTGCCATCCTTCATTAACAACCAGCCGTGCGCAAACACTTTCTTCGGCAAAGGCAAGTCCAGCGCCATCAACATAATTGGCCAGTAGATCGTATGGAAACGAACAATTTCTTTCCCTACCAGATGAACATCTGCAGGCCAGAACTTGTTATACAGGGATGTATCGGATGAACCGTAGCCCAGTGCTGTAATATAGTTGGACAACGCATCAATCCACACGTAGACCACGTGTTTTGGATCGCCTTTAACTTTGACGCCCCATTCAAATGTAGTCCGCGATACGGCCAAATCTTCAAGACCTGGCTTGATGAAGTTGTTGATCATCTCGTTCTTACGGGATTCCGGCTGAATAAAGCCCGGGTTCTCTTCATAATATTTCAACAAACGATCTGCATATTTGCTCATACGGAAGAAGTAGGATTCTTCTTTGACCAATTCCACCGGGTGTCCGCTATCCGGGCTCTTGGCCGAGATAATCTCACCCTTCTCATTTTTCTCTACATCCACCAGTTGAGTCTCCGTGTAATACGTCTCATCCGGAATACTGTACCAGCCTTCGTACTCACCTTTGTAGATATCTCCCTGTTTCAGCAAACGGTCAAAGATATCCTGAACGACGGTTTTGTGACGCTCTTCGGTTGTACGAATAAAGTCGTCATTGGAAATGTCCAACTTGTTCCACAGTTCCTTGATCCCCACAACGATATCGTCGATAAAAGCTTGCGGTGTCTGCCCTTTCTCTTGTGCCTTGCGCTCAATCTTCTGGCCATGTTCATCGGTTCCTGTCAGATAGTGGGCATCATACCCGCGTAGACGCTTGTAACGAACCATCGCATCTCCCGCCACTGTTGTATACGCATGCCCAATATGCAATTTGTCACTCGGATAATAAATCGGGGTTGTCAGATAAAATGTTTTTTGGTCAGCCATGAATGACTTCTCCTCCTTCTAATGTTCCTGCTTCATGTGATCCCTTCGTCCAAAACAACTAAAAAAGAACACAAAAAACTCCCGCCCCTATGGGACGAGAGTTGCTCTCACGTGTTACCACCCAAATTCCCCATGTTTTTCACAAAACACAGGCTCTGTCGGTCCTTCGACCGCCCATTAACGCTGGATCACGCCTCCGCCTTACGACAGCAGCTCTGAAATCACTGTCTGCACGCTCGAAAGAGGTTCCTCTGGGACCATATTCCATCCTCCTCCCAGACCGGTTCTCAGCTCATCCGGCTCTCTGCACTGGGGGTGTGTCTGTACTTATCCCTTCACTGGAAATCATATAGGAAAAATATACTGAAATGCGGACCCCTTTGTCAAGTGGACAGCATCCTCAAGTTCAAGCCTGGCCTGCTTCCAGGCCACCGGAACACTTCAGGCTACATCGTTACTCCGATACCATCATGGATTTCTCCGCCTTTGGTGGCACCAGATCTACACCACCTGGATGAAACGGGTGACATTTGGCGATACGTTTCGCTGTTAACAACGAGCCTTTGAGCGCACCGTGCACTTCAATCGCCTCCATGGCGTAAGCCGAACAGCTCGGATAGAACCGACATGTTGGCGGTGTTAATGGAGAGATATAGTTGCGGTACACCCGAATGGGTGCCTGAGCAATTCTGCGCGATAACTTCATGGTCAGTGCTTCCCATGAGCGTGTTGATGTCCCGATGCAGCTTTGGCCGGGGCATGCTCAGCACAGTCCTTGCAATATCCAAATACCTCAAACTTGTGGTCCACAACCTGAAATTGCTCAGGCGCATCCGCAAGCTGCATCGGGCAAAAAATAATAGGATATGTCTTCTGACACTTCAGACAGATCATATGATGGTGATGATGATCTTCACTACAGTGTGCTTTGAATTTAACGCCATCTTCGAAGATGACCTGTTCCAGTACACCCAGTTCCTGCATCACCCGCAAATTACGATATACTGTGTCAAAACTCAGTCCGCTGTAAGTTTTACCCATATATTCATAGACGTCCTTGGGTGTAAGATACCCGGGGGACTCGGCAAATAACCGGGCCAGTGTTTTCCGCTGATCGGTAATGCGAAGCCCCTGTGAGGACATGGTCGAAATAATCTGTTCTGTCGACAGCATGATCTAAAGCACCTCCTGTCATACGAGCATTTTGCATCATTCATAGAGCGACAGTTTATTCAGCAAAAGCGAAAACTTTTGCTTTCTTGTATACCTCTAATAATGCATCAAATTACGATTAGAGTCAACGAAGACACCGGGTTAGGTCATTCCAACATCACATAAAAAGGACTCCATGCACATGCATTGCCATTAGTCCAGCTTGAGCTAATGACATTACATTTTGATGGAGTCCCTTCCTGACGGTTCAGATGATCAATCGTTCGGGCGACTTTTGGGGTGAACGGGTATATATGATATAAGCTTTCACTCCAAACCGTCCGTGCATGTTCATGTTATTACTTTTCAGCCGGAAGCGGCGTGAACAGCAGGTTAACAGGCAAGTTACTTCCTGGTGCCGCAGAGAAGAGAATAGTTACACTCTCGCCGTACGAACCTGTGCGATACATAACGCTTTGCTCATTAGGCGCAGTTACAGATTTACCTGTGGAAATCTGAACAACCTGTCCGTTCACGAGTGCAACACCTGAGTATCTGCCCCCACGAGGGTTGAATGAAATCAATGTGCGCGGAGCAACATTATTCAATGTAATTTTGTACAATACACCGAAGTTACCTGCGTTGGAAGCTTCTGTGAAAGCCATAGGGTCCGTTCCCACAAGGTTTGGATCACTTGCATTGTCTCCAAGTGGAAGACGTGCAGGCTTCGATCCTATTTCCTGATCATACGTAATGATCCGTGTTGCATTCGGGTACGTTCCGCGGTTGTGAACACCATCACGATCCAGAACCGGCAGGCTCGACAACACTTCCATCGGGTCCTTGTTTTCTTCGATCATGATAATGTTGTAATCCAGTTCATAATCACTGAATACGTCGGAATACAAGGAAATGACTTGTCCCTGTTTCATCGGAAGAACGCTCAGATCATTGAGAATCAGCTTGCTTTCTCCTGGCTGGATGTACACTTTCTTTTGTCCGGTACCATTCTGCATGGATTGGAACCAACGGTCAATGGACAGCTTTCCAGCTACCGTTGCAAAAGGAGACGGTCCTGCAAAGCCCATGTTTTGCTGGTCAATGGACGCCGTGTATGCATTGTTGTTTGTCGCTACAACATACATTTTTACGCTTTTGCCCGTGTTGTTCACATGGTGAATCATGAAGCGTGTCTGTCCAAAGGAAGATTCCTTGTACACAATACCTTCCGTATTCACGGTTTCCGGGCTGTTACTACGGATCAGCAGACTTGGTTCATCATAATAAGTGAAAGGTACTTTCTCCAATGCCGGTACACCACCACCGTCAAAAGTGAACTTTTCACCGACTGGTGTGAACAATTGATTGAAGTCAGTCACACTATAAAGTGTTTCTCCCGTAATATTGATCATCTTGGTATAGCTATCGCTAGCACCATGTTTATCGGTAACTGTAATCGTTACGGTCTTCGGTCCTGGAACAAAGAATGCAAGTGCATTGTTATCCCATTCGGTTTTAACAATTGCATTCTCATCATCTGTGCTTTGATCAATATAAGTGATTTTCTCACCCATTTTGTATTCTTCTTTATCTGTCGTAAACATCGCGACAGGAGGCAGATTCGGTCTTTCAACCTTAATCGTAACCGAATACGGATCGCTCCATTGACCACTCGAATCCTGGACCGCATAGGTTACTGTGTATACACCTGGTTGGTCGAATGAATCCTGACGGCCTGTCCAACGCTCATCTACAATGCTGAGTCCCTTGGGAGAGCTGGATCTGGTTGTGTAGGTTACCTGATCTCCGGCAAAGACCTCTTTTTGTACCGTGAAGCTTGCCACCGGTTTGGTACTCAGATTCAATACAACCGTTTTGGCAGATTGATTTACTTTATACGTAATGTCCAGAGCCTGTGTAATTGAAGTCAACGGCACCATGAACGTATTTCTTTGTTGATAAGCCGCGCCCTTCATCGTTCTGGACACACCATTAACGGTATATATCTTGCTGTTTGTTTTGAAACGCAGCTCATCTTCACCACTAATAATGATCGTTTCTTTGGTTGTGTTATCATATTTTACATCATAGCCAACCCGATCAACGAGAGCACGGATCGCTACATAGGATACACCATTTTTAACAGCCATTGGCTGTCCAGCAAGATATGTTTTGCCATCTTGCATCATTTTATTACTGTTCATATAAAGAGTGAGGTCTCCACCCCCGCCTCCAGCAACAGATGAACCGCCTGTAGATGGTTGCTCCACTTCTACTGGTGCAGGTGCTGGTGTTTCCTCAGCTGTACCTTCTTCGTCCGTAGGTTCAATTACCGGCTCAACAGGAGTCGCGTCTGTTCCTGTAGGAACATCTGTCTCAGGGTTCACTTCTTCAGTTGTTTCATTATTTGATGTTGGCGTGTTTGTTCCGGATTTCACTTCGGATTCCGCGATGGTTTGTTCTTTCTTCACAACCTCCACGGATTTAACTTTGGCTGTATTCACTGATGTAGTATCGCTCTGATCTGCTGATTGTGCATTGGCAGGAATCACTGCAAACGCCTGAAACACAGCAAAAGCGGTAAGTATGGACAATTTCTTCTTCAAATTCATTCTTTGTCTTTGGCTCCTTCTGCTCCCATTTTATAAATATCCCCCTCAAAAAGTCATATTATTAGACGCTTGGAACCGGGAAAAGTTGCTAAAAAGTTAAGAGGAGAATTGTAAACTTTTAATAGAAGGAAAATACTATGAAAATAGTTATCTATCCATTATCTTTTTGGCATTCATATCCCAAAATTAACCAATATAAAATTTCAACAAAAAAATCTCTCCGGGAGATGGTCAATCAGCACCATATCGCAGAGAGATGTAAGGATTGAATAGGCCTAGCGCAAACGGACAGGTAGACTTCCTGTTGGCTGCAGTCCTCCGGTTAACACATGGGACAGGGCCCGAACAACTGCAGGTGTATTTTCATACGTACACACATAACTTCCCGGCCTCGAAATCTCCAGCAGATCATATGGATTGCGCAAAGCAATTACAATCAGGGAATGATTCTTACTAAGCTTTTCAACCAAATACTGTTGCCCTTTCGGAAGTTGACCTGCCGATGTGTACGTACATACGATAACTTGTTCACGATTCGACACATCCTTCCATATGCGATCTACTTCCTCATATGAAGGCTGAGTCGTTATTTTACGCTCATGAACTCTGCCTCGCAGCTGCGATAGCGCCATACCCAACGATTCTGTATGGGACCATGGTTCATCCACCTCTGTCCGTTGCACAACCTCAGGCCAGATGACATATACGTCCTTCTCTGGGATCAACGGCAGCAGCCCATCATTATGAACGATGGTAATACTGCTTGAAGAAATCTTGAACAACGTCAATTCGTTGGGCTCAGTCGGTTTAGTGGATTCAGTGCAATTAACAGGTTCAACATCGCTTGCTTCGACCGTTTCACTCGCTTTCGGCGAAACAAGATGATCATTCTGCTGCCCACAGCGCTTTCTTTTCCATGTCATAATGCGTTCAACCGCCTGATGAATAACCTCTTCCGAAATGCGCCCCGTTCGAACTGCTTCCACAATGGCTTCCAGCGCAGCAACCTGATCTTGTAAGGTATGACTCACCAGAATCAGATCTGCTCCTGCTTCCACAGCACGAACGGCAGCTTCAGCTACCCCATATGGCTTGGATATCGCATGCATTTCAAGACAGTCTGTAATAATAATGCCTTCAAAACCCATTTCCTCACGTAGCAGACCCGTTAACACCTTATGTGACAATGTTGCCGGAATGGGCTCGGGCTCAATCGAAGGGAACATCACATGAGCTGTCATAATAGCATCAACTCCGGCCTCAATCGCCTTGCGGAACGGTAACAACTCCATCTGTTCCAGCCTGTTTCGATCATGAGGTACCGTAACCATACCAAGATGAGAATCTACGGCGGTATCTCCGTGTCCCGGAAAATGTTTGGCAGTAGCAGCTATGCCCTGTGATTGATATCCGGTGATGGCTGCTACGCCATGAGCGGCCACACTTTCAGCATGTTCACCATACGAACGCACACCGATAACCGGGTTAAGCGGGTTGTTATTCACGTCGACCACTGGCGCAAGGTTCATATCAATACCAATGCTTTTTAGCTCACGACCCAGAATTTGAGCACACTCTAGGGTATATTCCGGATTGCCTGTCGCACCAAGTGCCATATTACCCGGCACTTGGGTCATTCCCTCTTTGTCAATCCGTGCAACCATGCCACCTTCCTGGTCCACCGAAATCATGAGTGGTAGGACCCCCGCTTCAGCAGCCATATCTTGCAGTTCAGCGGACAGCCGTGTCAATTGATCTACACTTTCGACATTGCGCCGGAAATAAATGACACCTCCGACGTGATAGTCACGGATTAAGCGAGTAATCTGTTCATCTGCGTGCTGACTGTGAAATCCACACATCAACAATTGGCCTACCTTTTGCTCCAATGTCAGATCATTCAAGAGTTTCATTTGACCTCTCCTCCCGTTTCCCTTGCCACTACGAACCCAATCTTTTACTCTGCCTGTACTCGGAGGGTTTCATGTGGAAGTGTTTATGAAACACCTTGGAGAAGTAACGGCGCTCCTTGAACCCTGTGGCTTCCCCAATCGCTGTAATGCTCCATTCGGTTGTACTCAACAATAAAGCAGCACTTTCCATCCGTTTCTGCGTCATGTATTCTACAAAAGTAACACCCATTTGAGTTTTAAATAGCTGGCAAAAGTAACCCGGGCTGATTCCGAGCCAATCTGAGACTTCATCTATTCCCAAGTCCTGTTGCAGCCGTGCATCCATATACTCACATGCAGACAGGATCAGTTCCGATACAGAAGGACGTGGCTGCGTTTGTTTGCCCTGACAGGCATGGGTAACAACCTCTGCAAGTTCAAGGAGTTCCCTCATGGATACAGCCCCTTGCAGTGCATTCCAATAATTCACTTCGTGATCTTCAGCGAGGGCCTGTACTTCACGCAGTTCCCGAAGCATGTGTACAAGCATAAACCGAAGATTGGTTTCATCTATCCTGTTGAAGGATTGTCCTGAATTCCCCATTCGCTGTTTAAGCCGATCCAATACATCACTTAACCCCTGCTTGTTCCCTTGCCGAATCCACCGAGTAACAAGCTCCAGATCTTCTCTTGTAATCCATGAGTTAGCCCCTTTGGAGGCCGTATGATCATACGATAATGTGTTTTCGGGACAACTCGCCTTTAACACCCCGTCTTCACTTTCCGAATGGGACATCAGTATTTTTTGACAATGCCGGAATCGCTCCAGAATTTGACTTTCCAAGTTCACGGGCACAGCATCCTGAACAACCCTAACCTTCACATTTGAATCCAGGGATAATATCTCATTTAATTCGAGACACAGTTGATGGGCCAGATCCTCTGAGCGACGTTTCCACTCCCCCGATGCCTCCAGCAGGATGCACCACTCCCCTTTGCGGGTCGAAAGAATCTGACAGTTCCCCCTAATTCTCTCCGCTACTTCCCTAAGTGTGGAACTTACGGTCTCATGCCATCGTTGATGCTGAAGTTCGGACCAGCCGATCGAATGGCGAAAATAACCGACTGCATCCACCAGCAGCAACGTATACGGTGCAGTAGTTGTTATGAATTCAGGAACAGAGGCAGGATAGGCAACCTTCAATGGTGCTTCTCCTCGCAACAGGTCAATCAACTGTTTGTGTCTGATCCAGCTTTCCATCTCTTGGTTGCGATAACGTTGCGATTCGTTTTCCAGACGTCTCTTCTGGATCTGCCCGGCAAGCTCACGCAGTTTATGTTCCAGATTCAAATAATCAATTGGCTTACATATGTATTCATGTACGTTATACTTGATAGCGGTTCGAGCATATTCAAACTGCTGATAACCGGTCAGCAAAATAATCTCACACGTTTCACCCTGCTCTCGCAGTAAACGAATAAGTTCCAATCCATCCATAGACGGCATCCGAATATCACACAAGAGAATGTCTGGATGACTTTCTGTTACTTTCCCCAGCGCTTCTACACCACTTCTCGCTGTACCTGTGATTTCAATCCCCATCTCTTCCCAGGGTAAAATGTAGTTCAGATTCTCCAAAATCGGCAGCTCATCGTCAACCAGCATTGCAGTCAGATTCATCCGGCTTCCTCCTGCTCATATAATGGAATGATACATCGAATAACTGTGCCATACCCCGGTGCTGAACATATAAATATGCCATACCCGGCCCCGTATTGAATACGAATTCGATCTGCCACACTTCGTAATCCCAATCCCCTGCGTTCCGTTATGGACGACAATGATTCCGCCCCTTCCGCGAGCATATCTTCCGGCGGATCTTCTGCCATATACTCAAATCGTGCGAGCATTTCCTGGGGAATACCGATCCCATTATCCTCAACACATAACACCAGATAATCCCGTTCTGCATATGCGCTTATCCGTAGTACACCTGGATAGGTGATCCCCTCAAACCCGTGTTGAATGCTATTTTCCACCAGAGGCTGGAGGGTAAGCTTGAGCAGGATTGAGCTGTATAGATGGGGTGGAATGTCAATCTCATAGGTGAACAAATCACTGAACCTGTACTGTTGAATCTCCAGATAACTTTGCAAATGTCTGATTTCCTCACCCAGCGGAATCTCCTCCTGATCCTGAATGCTGATACGAAGCATATTGCCAAGTCTGGTCACCATCTCGCTTACTTTACGGCCCTCCCCACGCAGCGCTAATCCATTAATGGATTCCAATGTGTTAAACAGAAAATGAGGTTTGATCTGGGCCTGTAATACACGTAGTTCCGCTTGGGCCTTCTGCTCTTGCTCTGCACGAACACGACGGAATAATCCCCCGATTCGATCCAATAGTTCATTGAACCCTTGCGCAAGCAGCTGCATTTCATCGAACCCTTTTCCTTCCACCCTTGCATTAAAATCACCATCATCCACACGACGCATAAACCTTACAAGTACAGCAATGTTCCCCGTAATGCGATTCATGAAAAAAAGATTAAAGATCATTGCTGCGAGCAGACATAACAGAATAATGATGACAGACCAACCGGCAAAGGCATTGGTTTCCGCAGATAAAGCTTCCCATGAAGTCACACTGACGAGGCTCCAGTTATAGTTCTTCAGATGATATTGCGAAAGGATGCTCTCCTTGCCGTCAAAGACCGTTCTGACACTGCTAAAACCGGGACCGTAACTGCCGGATTCAGCACCAAGGTTTTGCATGTTCTCACCGTTGTAAATCCCTGCAGGATCATAAACGATCAGTCCTTCTTCATTAATTAACAGGAATGATGTATCCTGTGCCGAATCGCTGATTTGCAGGTGACGGAAGATCCGGTCGATCTCTCCTTTTTTGATCTGAACAACAAGCACGCCGATATTTTGAAAATAACTGAGTTCTTTGATCAGTCTGATCTGGGTGAAGACAGGCTCTACCCCGGTTAATTCGGGATATTCCAGAGGTGCGAGCCATTTGGGCACACCATTAAGTTGCTGAATTTCGTTAAATAAGGGATGCACTTTGAATTGCTGAAAAGGAAGGGCTTGAAAATTTTCTTTGGTGAAGATGGAGACAATCTGGTTGTTCTCGGACGAACGCAAATCATATAAAAAGGCATAACTGATGAACGGATAATTATATAGAAGGGAACGGAAATTGCGCTGGCTGGCATTCAGGGATAACTGATTACCGGTCCCCAGATCCTGCTTGGTCGGATCTTTGGCGTTCAACGCCATTTGAAAAACCGAGGTCGCTATCCCATTATCGGTCACATTGTTAATCTGCTGAAATACATTCTCGATATTGTAGCTGATGGCCTGAAGCGCATATTCGGCCTGTTGATTGTATTTTTTCTCAATCGTATGTGATGTGACCAGAAACATGCCAATGCCCAGCGCACACATCGGTACAATAATCAGCAGCAGAAATGCCAAGGCCAGCTTCATTCGCAAGTTCATATCCCGTTCTCCCTATTCACTGGTTCATGGTATTAACCTTTGACACCACCTGCAGTTACTCCTTCTATAATTTTCTCCTGGAGTATAGCGTAGATCACAAGTACAGGTACAACACTGTATACAATACCTGCCGACATCTGGGCATAGTTCATCTGATATTGATCCCGAAACTGGACCATGCCCACTGGCAGCGTACGCAATTTATCGGTGGATAAAAAATAGTTGGCGAGTAAAAATTCGTTCCAGTTGGCGAGGAAATTAACGATAAAAACGGTAACAATAGCCGGAACCGTAAGAGGTATCACTATTTTAGCAAAGATACCCGGGGCCCTCAAGCCGTCCATGACAGCCGCTTCCTCAATTTCTCCAGGCAGAGAACGCATAAAAGCCGCCAGGATAATAATTGTAAACGGGATCGCATTGGCCACATAGGGCACGATCAATGCCAGATGTGTATCCAATATGCCCATTTTGCGAACAAGCAGATAAATCGGCAGCATAAGTGCATTGTTAGGAATAAGCATACCCGCCAGAATTAAACTGTACAGAAACAGGCTCCATCTCCGGTGTCTCATCCGGGTTACGGCAAAAGCAAACATGGCGCCGAGGGCAATCGTACACGCCGATGATAAAACCGAAATGTACAGGCTGTTCCAGAAATACGTACCAATCTTGGCACTCACCCAAGCCTCCACGTAATTGTTAAACTCCCATGTAGTAGGCAGACCGAATGGATTCAGGGCGATTTCATTGTTATCCTGCTTGAAGGAAGAGAAAATTACAAATAAAAAGGGAAACAAAATCGCGATCAAATACAACATTAACAACACATGAGGTATACTGCTTTTTATGCTTTTCGCCATCAATATTCCACCCTCTCGCCCCGTCTCGCCACCAGCAGTTGATACACCGCAGTGAGCACAAGCGTCAGAGCAAAGATCAGCACTGCAATGGTATTGCCATAACCATATTTGAAGTTGGTAATTGCATATTTGATCATGTATGTTGCCAGAACCTCGGTGGACCCGGCGGGCCCACCTTTGGTCATGACAATCACGATGTCGGCTGCTTTCATGGCACCTGCAATGGACAACATGATCACCACCGAAATGATCGGCCGAATCAGCGGCAACGTAATTCGCATTGCACGTTGTACTGCCGTTGCCCCATCAATGGCAGCCGCTTCATCCAGATCACGGGGAATCGCCAGTATGGCCGCCAACACCATGACAATGTAAAATCCCGTCCACTGCCAGGCATTGGTCACCAAGATGGACAACATGGCAAATCGGTTATCCGATAACCAGTAGATTGGATCGATTCCCAGCACATGAAGCATTTTGTTTAATAGTCCGATATTGGGCTCATAGATGAATCCCCATAAGATACCGATAACGGCTGTCGACATAATGGATGGTAAAAAAACAGCTGTTTTATACAGACCTTTTAGCCTTTTCACATTGGCAATCAGAAGCGAGAACAGGACGATTAGGGGTACCTGAATCAGTACCGAAAATCCGATGAAAAAGCCGTTATTCCGTGTGGATATCCAGAACCGTTCATCGGTCAGTGCCTTCACATAGTTGGATAAACCTACAAAACGTGGGTCAGCCGATACCCCATTCCAACTCGTCAGACTGTAATACAGAGAGCTACCGATAGGGTATAGAAAGAACATCACAAACAGAATTAGGGCTGGCATTACAAACAACGTATAGATTAACGGGCTGCGGAGTGAAGTATTCATAGTCAGCCTCCTTCAGTCACTTCAACGATCGCAGTTTCGACTTGAATTGGTTTATTCCACGGAAGCGTTTGCTTCCTCTTGCACCTTTTGCAGCTCTTCTGCCATTTTCTCTGGCGTGGTCTGACCACCAATCAACTTCTGAATCTGCAGATTGCTGATCTCTGTCGTCACATCGGCCTGAACGAGTGCATCAAATGCCGGGAACGACGTCTTGGACGCATTAAGCACGGCCACAATTTCTTTCATCAGATCATCGGTAATGCTATCTGTCAGCACTTTCTCATCCAGCTTCATGGCCGGCAACACACCGTCTTCCACAAGGCCGCGGATCTGCATATCTTCATTGTAGAAATTTTTGATAAAAGCTTTCACTGCTTCCAGCTTCTGCGGATCGTCTGCCACGGATGCGGAGAAACCGTATCCATTGTTCACATCACGCATCAATGACGTCTGATCGCCTGCTCCGTTCTCTACCGGAGGCATATTGAAGAATCCAACCTTGCCAATGAGTGATTCGCCACTCTGACCTTCCTTGAATACAGATGATTTCCATGTTCCGTCATACATTAATATTGCTTCGCCGCTCGTAAATTGCGTGGTATATTCGGCATACTCGAAGCCCAGCTCACCTTTTTTGAAGTAACCCTTATCGACCCATTCCTTATGCTTGGCAAAACCTTGCACGACACCCGGGTCGGTCCATTTCGCTTCACCTGTTGCAAACTTTGCGGTAATATCCGGCCCGGCATATCGGGACCACAGGTGGTTGGTTAACATGAGCGGAACCCAGCCTGCCTTGGATGCGGAAGCAAGTGGCACTTTGCCATCGGCCTTGATCTCGGCCAGTATATTGTCCAGTTCAGCCATGGTGGTTGGGGCTTTCCATCCTTTTTGTTCGAAGTACTCTTTATTATAGAAAAAACCTTCGCCCGAACCGCCAATCGGCAGTCCATATACTTTGCCTTCATACTTAAACGGTTCAAGGGATGTAAACTGGTCCTGAATGCCCAGCTCTTGCAGGATTGGGGTCAGATCAAGCAGCATACCTTCCTTGGCATAAACTTTGGAATCCGGGCTACCGAACAGTTCAAATATATCCGGCGGGTTACCTGCCGCCATCTCTCCGCGAAGCTTTTCCTTACGATTCACATCGGATTCGACACCATCCAGCGTAAAGGTCAGATTGGGTATCTCACCTTCAACTTTGTCCACAACATCCTGCAGAATGGCCAGTCTTTTCTGTTTGTCGGCTCCCACCTGCGTGTGGCGGAGAAGCATTTCAACCGGTTCCTTACTTGTTTCCTCCACAGGTGTATTGCCTGCGCCTTGCTGTGGCTCGTTACTTGAGCTTGCACATCCCGCCAAAGTCCATGAAGTGATAAGCAATAATGAAAGAAGTAATGTCATTCTTTTTTTCATCTGGTTGACCCTCCTCAAGATATTGAGCATTTGGCTTTACACTCTGATTATAAAAAGCCGGAGCTTACATCGTAAGGATGACAATTCATCAATGGAGGGATAAAATCCTTCACTGGACCAATAATCTTGCATTTACAATGAATAACAGCAAAAAAACAGCCCCAGCGAAACATGTTCGCAAGGACTGCTTGGGTTGAAATATAAGTTGAACTTAAAAATAATTACACTTGCCACTCCGATGACAGAACAACCTTCCGATCGCTGTTATCCCCAGATTATTTTTAATTCACTTTTACAAAGGTGAAAATCTGGGGATAAAGGCGAACGCTCCGCTTCTTCAGCTTATTTCTGTCCTCTTCGTTCTCGTGTAAAAAATTAGTTCAAATTATATAGATCCTGTATATAACTGTAGTTACTTACCTGAACAAGCCACGTCAGCCGTTTCCTGGCGACCTTGTTCGATCAGGCGATACGCCCGCTCCACTTCTTCTTCACTTGGTGAAGGAACACCATCCAGTGGATATACTTTACCGAGCGCTTCCCATTTGTAGATCCCCATCTGATGGTATGGAAGAATTTCGAACTTTTCGACGCCATTCAATGTTCCGATAAACCGTCCGAGGTTAAGCAGATCCTCTTCCTCGTTATGAATACCAGGCACATACACGTGGCGTATCCACATTTTCCGACCTTGCTCCGATAACCACTTGGCTGTTTTCAACGTTCTCTCGTTGGATTTGCCTGTCAACTTGATATGTTTCTCATCATCAATATGCTTGAGGTCCAACAGAACCAGGTCCGTGTGATCCAACAGATCGTGAATCCGTTCCGGTTCGTTAAACCCGTTGCTGTCCAGTGTCGTATGCAATCCCCAGCGCCGCTTCACTTCCTTGAAGATTTCGGCTACAAAGTGAGCCTGTAACGTTGGTTCTCCACCAGATATCGTGAGTCCGCCTCCGGAGCTGCGGTAGTAAGACAGGTAAGGCTCAATTTCAGCCAGTACCTCCTCAAGCGTCATTTCTTTTCCGCCATCCAGCGCCCATGTATCAGGGTTGTGGCAATATTGACATTTGAGTAGACATCCTTGCATAAAAAGCACAAAGCGGATGCCTGGGCCGTCAACCGTCCCGAAAGTTTCGAGTGAATGAATATGTCCTTTAACCATGCTGCCTCTTCCTTTCTGTATCCGCATCCGCTGTGCGTTTAATATGATTTGGAATATCTTGCTCTAGCGGTTTTCTACTTGCAAATTAATTACATCGAGCCATGGAACGTACGGTTGATGACATCCAACTGTTGTTCACGAGTCAGTTTAATGAAGTTAACCGCATATCCGGATACCCGTATAGTCAATTGTGGATAGTTTTCCGGGTGATCCATCGCATCAATCAATTGCTGACGATCAAATACGTTAACGTTCAGGTGATGAGCGTTTTGACCAAAGTAACCGTCCATCATCGCAGTCAGATTGGATTTACGTGTAGTCTCCTCTTTACCCAATGCTTTTGGCACGATGGAGAAGGTGTTGGAAATACCATCAAGACTGTGTTCATAAGGCAATTTGGCTACAGAGCCAAGGGATGCCAGTGCACCTTTTTTGTCACGACCATGCATTGGGTTTGCGCCTGGAGCAAATGGTTCACCTGCTTTACGACCATCCGGTGTAGTCCCTGTTTTCTTACCGTATACCACGTTGGAAGTGATCGTCAGAACAGATTGTGTTGGAACTGCGTTACGGTAAGCTTTGTGTTTGCGAATCATACCCATGAAGTTCTCGACCAGTTCAACAGCAATGCTGTCAACGCTGTCTTCATTGTTACCGTAACAAGGGAAGTCTCCTTCGATTTCAAAATCAACTGCGATGCCTTGTTCATTACGAATTGGTTTTACTTTGGCATATTTGATTGCACTCAGTGAATCTGCTGTAACCGACAGACCAGCGATACCACAAGCCATCGTACGTACAATGTCACGGTCATGCAATGCCATTTCGATACGCTCATAGCTGTATTTATCATGCATGTAGTGAATGACGTTGAGGGTGTTCATGTACAGCTTCGCCAGCCACTCCATCATTGGTTTGAAGCGTTTCATAACCTCATTGTAATCCAGTACTTCGCTAGTGATGGCAGGATACTCTGGTCCAACTTGTGCTCCAGATTTCTCGTCACGACCACCGTTGATCGCATACAGGAGAGCTTTAGCCAGGTTGGCACGAGCGCCGAAGAATTGCATTTGTTTTCCGATCTTCATAGCCGACACACAGCATGCAATACCGTAATCGTCACCGTAGATCGGACGCATCAGATCATCATTTTCATACTGGATTGAACTGGTTTCAATGGATACTTTGCTGCAATAATCTTTGAAAGCTTCTGGAAGTTTCGTGGACCATAGTACAGTCAGGTTTGGTTCTGGTGCAGGACCCAAGTTGTGCAGTGTATGCAGGAAACGGAAGCTGTTTTTGGTTACACGTGTTTCACCATTCACAGACATGCCACCGATGGACTCAGTCACCCATGTTGGATCTCCACTGAACAGTTCGTTGTAATCCGGTGTACGCAGGAATTTGACAATCCGCAGTTTCATTACAAAATGGTCAACCAATTCCTGAGCTTGTTCTTCGGACAGAATGCCTTCTTGCAGGTCACGTTCAATGTAGATATCCAGGAAAGAAGATACACGTCCCAGTGACATCGCAGCACCGTTTTGTTCTTTGATTGCAGCGAGATAACCGAAGTACAACCATTGGAATGCTTCTTTTGCTGTTGTCGCTGGCAAGGAAATATCGAACCCGTGCATATCGCCCAATTGTTTCAATTCTTGCAATGCACGAATCTGCTCAGACAATTCTTCCCGCAGACGAATCACATCTTCATCGATAACATCAACTTCGAGTGCATTCAGTTCACCTTTTTTGTTACGAATCAAGAAGTCTACCCCGTACAAAGCTACACGACGATAGTCACCGATAATCCGGCCACGGCCGTAAGCATCTGGCAGACCTGTAATAATCCCTGCTTTACGTGCTGCACGCATATCGGAAGTATAAGCATCGAATACACCTTGGTTGTGTGTTTTGCGAATGTTTGTAAATATATCAATGACGCCTTGAGGCAATTCGAAGCCATACGCTTCACATGCATCAATCATCATCCGGATTCCGCCTGTTGGTTGAATGGAACGTTTGAACGGAGCATCGGTCTGAACGCCGACAATCTGCTCTTTGGATTGATCCAGATAACCGGGTTGGTGAGAAACAATAGTCGCTGGTGTGTTTACATCAACGTCAAGGACACCGCCGTTATCCCGTTCTTTTTTGGTCAGATCAGATACGATATCCCACAATTCTTTGGTATTCTGGGTTGCACCTGCGAGAAATGCTTCGTCACCGTAATACGGAGACAAGTTGTGTGCCAGAAAATCATTCACATCTACGGATTTGGTCCATGTTCCTTTGGTAAAGTTTCTCCAGCCTGTTTGTTGTTTGACATCTTTTTCAATCACCGACATCGTAATCCCTCCACTAATTTGGATTTCTGGACACATAACATCTTGCTTCATTCGTAGCATTGTGTGCCCAGAGCCGCGATTAATGTGAATTGTTTCACATAAACCGGAACATGTTCTCTCTACTTGGGAACCGGAACCGCGGGATGAATGTTTTTCTTACATTTTCAGTATACGACTTGGGGCTTTCATCATCTGTGATTTTTGTCACAAAGTCAGTGAACTAACTCACTCCACCTGCGCTGTGTCCCATTGAAATTGAAACTTTACACAGGATCACTGCGTGGCAGAACAACCTTCCAATCGCTGTTATCCCCAGATTTTTTTGATTCCCTTTTGAAAAGGGAAAATCCGGGGATAAAGGCGAACGCTTCGCTTTTTCAGGTTATTTCTGCCCCTCCGTTGTCGTGTAAAGGGTTCGTTCAAACGGCCCCATCACGGGTTCCGTGTAACCTCTTTGAGAACCCCTTTGCTCCTCTACGCTCGGAGCAAACCAAATCTTAAAATACTCCTGAAAAACAGATGCTTTGCTCTGCTGTTTTTCTGCCCACTCCGTTATTGTGTGAACATCTGGCTCAAACAGCCACCTCACGGATTCCGTGTACCTCTATAGAACCTTTTACTCCTCTATGCTCGGAGCAAATTAAATCTTAGAATAAAACCTGAAAAACAGATGCTCGCTCTTCTGTTTTTCTGCCCTCTCGTTATTGTGTGAACATCTGGCTCAAACAGCCACGTCACGGATTCCGTGTAACCTCTCTAGAACCCTTTGCTCCTCTATGCTCGGAGCAAACCAAATCTTAGAATAACCCCTGAAAAACAGATGCTTTGCTCTTCTGTTTTTCTGCCCTCTCGTTATTGTGTGAAAGACGGCAATCGGGGCTCCCCATTTGGGGAACCCTGATCTTCTTGCCGTAAGGCACGCGTCGTTCTAAGTTTATTATTCAAACTTTCCGTAGAAAGCGTTGCGGTATACATCAGCCAGTTCAGTTACCAGCGGTAACTTCGGATTGGCGGTTGTACATTGGTCTTCGAAGGCACGGTCTGCCAGATAATCTACATGTGCTTCAAAGTCTTTGGCATCAAAGCCGATTTCCTGGAACGATTCTTCAATGCCTAATGTTTTGTTCAGGTTACGAATGGCGTTGATGAGACTGGTTACGCCTTCTTCTGTCGTACGAGCAGGCAATCCCAAGATGCGGGCGATTTCGGCATACCGCTCATCCGCTACAAAGTGCGAATATTTCGGGAATGATGCAAATTTGGTCGGTTTTTTCGCGTTGTAACGAATGACGTGTGGCATCAGAATCGCATTGGTGCGTCCGTGTGCGGTGTGATACTGACCGCCCCATTTGTGCGCCAAGCTGTGGTTAATGCCCAGGAATGCGTTGGCAAACGCCATACCTGCAATCGTGGAAGCATTATGCATTTTCTCACGTGCCAGTTTATCTCCTTGCAGTGCCGATTGCTCCAGGTATTGGAACACCAGTTGAATGGCTTTGATCGCAAGTCCGTCCGTGTAATCATTTGCCATAACAGATACATAAGCTTCAATCGCATGCGTCAGTACGTCCATACCTGTATCGGCAACAGCTGTTTTAGGCAGGGAGTATACAAACTCCGGATCAACAATCGCTACGTCTGGTGTCAGCTCATAGTCGGCCAATGGATATTTGGTGTTACCTTGATTTTTGTCTGTGATAACAGCGAACGAGGTCACTTCAGAACCTGTACCGGATGTGGTTGGAATCGCTACAAATTTCGCTTTTACGCCGAGACGTGGATATTTGTAGATCCGTTTGCGGATATCCATGAATTTTTGTTTCAGGTCGTTGAAGTCCGTGTCTGGGTATTCATAGAACAACCACATGGCTTTGGCAGCATCCATCGGTGATCCACCGCCGAGTGCGATAATGCAGTCTGGTTGGAAGCGGCGCATCATTTCGGTTCCGCGGTCTACCGTTGTTGTGGATGGATCTGGCTCAACATCGGAGAATACTTCGATCGCTACTGGCATTTGGCGTTGACGCAGATAGTGTTCTACCTTTTCAACATATCCAAGCTTCACCATCATGGCATCCGTAATAATCGCTACACGTGTGATGTCAGGCATTTTGGCAAGATACTGCGTTGCCCCTTTTTCGAAATAGACTTTGTTCGGCACTTTGAACCATTGCATATTCACGGTACGGCGAGCCACCCTTTTCACATTGATTAAGTTCACAGCGGTTACGTTGGAAGAAGTCGAGTTACGTCCGTATGATCCGCATCCCAGTGTCAATGACGGCATGTTTGTGTTGTAGATATCCCCGATGGCACCGTGTGTGGATGGTGAGTTCACAATAATCCGTCCAGTTTGCAGACGATCTGCGAATTTGCCAATCACTTCTTCATTTGTGGAGTGGATAACCGAGGAGTGACCCATGCCGCCAAAAGCAACCACTTCTGCTGCACGTTCAATTCCCTCTGCTGCCGTTTTAACTTTGTAACAAGCCAGTACCGGGCTTAATTTCTCAGCCGACAATGGGAATTTTGTACCTACCCCTTCAATCTCGGCCACGAGAATTTTGGTGCCTGCTGGAACTTCAATACCGCACAATTTCGCAATGCTTACCGCAGATTGACCAACAATCGCCGGGTTCACCGCACATTTCTCGGCATTAATCGCACCCGCTGTCAATTTTGCTGCTTCATCTTTGTTAACAAAGTAACAGCCGTTCGCAATCATTTTTTTCTTCACTTGATCAAAGATCGGTTCTTCAATGATGACCGCTTGTTCAGAAGCACAGATCATGCCGTTATCGAAAGACTTCGACAGGATCAAATCCGTTACTGCCTGATTGATATCCGCGCTTTTCTCGATGAAGCAAGGTACGTTACCCGGTCCTACGCCCAGTGCAGGTTTACCACAGCTGTACGCTGCACGTACCATGCCTGATCCGCCTGTTGCCAGAATGAGAGCCACATCATTGTGATTCATCAGTTCGTTTGTACGATCCATGGAAGGATCATCAATCCATTGAATACAATCTGCTGGTGCACCATGTTTCACAGCCGCTTCCAGCAGGATTTTGGCAGCTTCCCGGCTACAATTCTGTGCAGATGGGTGGAAACCAAAGATGATCGGGTTACGCGTCTTGATGGAGATCAGTGCTTTAAACATCGTCGTTGATGTTGGATTGGTAACGGGTGTAATCCCCATAATAATGCCGACCGGCTCCGCAATTTTCTGGAAGCTCTCATATTCGTTATCTTCAATCACACCTACGGTTTTGTCATACTTGATGCTGTGGTACACATATTCTGTTGCAAATATATTTTTGGTGATCTTATCCTCATATACTCCGCGGCCTGTTTCTTCTACGGCCATCTTAGCGAGCATCATGTGTTTATCCAGACCCGCAAGCGCCATCGCTTGCACAATCCGGTCAATCTGCTTCTGGTCCATCTTCATGAATGCAGCGTGTGCTTTATTCGCTTTGTCGATTAACGTTTGAATATACTGACCTGCTGTCGGTTCTTTTGCTGGGGCGACTTCGTTCTTTACAGCCATCTCCCTCATCCTCCTAAAGGTTCGTATTAGTTTGTCTCTCTCGTTTACATTCACATCGTAACATGACAATAAACTTAATTATGTGATTTTTTTCACAAAGTATAACAAATTTAATTTAAGTTTTGTAGTGTCCTTCATACGACCATTTTCACTTCCTATTTAAAATATAGGGCTGTAAAATTCATCCTCCCCATTAAAAGTGAATTTTATCACAATGTTTGAAATTTCGTCATTTTTGCCCCCTTTCCTTCCCCCTCAAACGGTAAGATTAGGTATATACTGAACTTAAAAATTGAACCACCGCAATTTGTACCGTCCTTCTTCCCGGCCGAGATGACCCTGATCAGGACGGCAACGGTTTGCGGCGAACCTCGGAGGCTACTGCTTATTACAGAAGGTCGTCCGATGGACACAAAGGGGAGATAGACTTATGAGAGAACTAACAACTGTACTAGAAAAGCGCGGTAATACCAACTGTTTCTCGGAAGCAAATTTCAACCATCTGTTGGTTACCATGAAAGATAGAACCTATCCGGAAGGTACACATCTGTACTGGGAAGGCGATATCTCTGACAAACTTTATTATATGAAACGGGGTCGTGCCCAGATCACCAAATCCACGGATGAAGGCAAGGAACTGATCATGTACATGTATCAATCCGGTGATATGATTGGGCAGGCTGATCCCTTCTTTGGCTCTAAACACAGCTTCTCTGCGGAAGTATTAGAGGATAGTGAGATCGGTGTACTGGAGCATAAAGACCTGGAGATGTTAATATGCCAGCATTGTGACTTTGCGATCGACTTTATGAAATGGATGGGCATCCACCACCGGTTGACACAGACCAAATTCCGGGATCTCATGTTATACGGCAAACCGGGTGCACTCTGCTCCACCCTCATTCGGTTGTCGAATTCGTATGGTGAGCCTCATGGAGAGCATGTCATTATTCACAAAAAAATTACCCACACGGATCTGTCCAATATGATTGGAGCCACTCGTGAAAGTGTAAACCGCATGTTAAGCGACCTGCGTAAGAAAGATGGGATTGAATATGACAATGGCATGATTGTCATCAAAGATCTGAAGATGCTGCAAGGGATCTGTCACTGTGAGCTTTGCCCGAACGAGATCTGTCGTATTTAATATTTGACTATGCAATCGGAAATTGCTTATATATTTCAATGAAAAAAGCCCATCTCTCTAAAAAGAGATTGGGCTTCTTGGTATACTTAGGATGCATTGGTCAATTCAAGCTTTACCGCATCACGTGGATTCAATTTCATGTCGAGGCCATTTTCCATTAATTCTTTGTCATTCACCATAATGACCCACCGCTCATTCATACGAGGTGTGACATTCTCGACCGAAACGACAAATTTGTTATTCTCCGACATTCTTACAATGCCGCTGGACTTCAACACATCGCGAACTGTGCACTCCTGAACATAGACGCCAGCATATTGACGATTAAGAGTTGGCATAATGTTTCCACCGCTAACCTTGAGTAACGTTGTCTGATATGCAACGCCATCCCCCCCACTGTCAGCGGCTTTCACGTAAATGATCACTTCATCTTTGGCATGAAGCTCCATGTCCCAATCTTCCTGCTCAATATCCTTGCCATTTAATTTGACAGCCCAGCTAAGCGAAGAATCCAGAGAAACTTCACCGACGGATTGAATCCGTTTGCCATCTGCCGTAAAATCAACCAGTCCGCTATTGAGTAATGCTTTTTTGATTGTCAAACCCTCACTAAAATCTCGCTTAATGGACTTTGTTGCATCAGGCAAAAACGTACTGCCATCTACAGCCACTGTAATTGTATTCGCTGTTTCTGTCTCTTTGACAATTGGCTGCTCAGAAGGCTGTGTCTCACTACAACCAGCCAAGATCGCCAGTAGGAGCAAACATACACCTATGTAACCGGGGATTTTCTTCATCATGTAGGTAACACCACCCTGCGTAAAATCATTCACCCTGTTGTCCATAACCTCTATTATGGCACAACCTTCGGCAAAAAAAAGTGTCAAAGCCGTTACTTTTATAGGGTTCCGCCTCCAAATAAGGCTTGTACAAGAAAGAGAGCCTGCACACAGGCTCTCCAATCTAAATTATTTTCACGTTATCATTGGTTGCGTTATCATTGGACACAAGCCTGCATGTATGTCCGTCCTCCATCGCCATCTTTCAGATATGGATTAAGTCCGAAGAACTGCTCCTCAGACACATATACCCCTGTCAGCAATCGCCCTTCAAGTAATCCACCATCCACCTGTACGCAGCATGAAGGTGCATCTACATACTCCTGATACAACGGAATCTGCCCATATTGTTGATGTACCTTGAATACCTTGCCTTGCTCATGCAAAGGTCGTTCCGAGAAATAGGTAGGCACAATATAACGGGCAATGACATCCAATTCCTGCACGCTATAAAAGGGTTCATCACCAAGCCATGGTGCAAACATTCGAATCTTCTCATATTGAGACCAGACAACCGCCTGAATCAGCATTTCTGCCTGAACCAGCCGACCTTCTCCCACATCCAGAACCCATTGCTTACCATGGATAGTTTCTTCCATCTGAGACATCGTTGAATCAGGTTGCCCCAGCTCACATCCGATACACTTCCAGCCCCTGGACGTTTGAATCCATTTTTGCAGCACCGCCGGAGCTAATCTCGGACCATCGCTGTTCACAGAATGCGTATTCAATTGGGCAAGATCATCCTTAACCGATCGGGAATATGCTGTGCGCTTGAATAACTCTGCAGCTTTTTTGTAAATTAGATGGACCTGAATGGATGCGCTCTCAAGTTCTGCAATATCTTTCTTGCCGTAGCGTACTTCACGGGATAAGCTTTCTTCTCTCATGACGAGTGGGCCTCCTTCGCTCCGGCCGTCTGTGGCCATTTTCTATAGATTATACTACAACTCATGACAACATGTGCATAGCCCAAGAGAAAAACGCCGCTCCACCTAATCCTTAAGACAAAAACCCCTGATTTCCACGGAAATCAGGAGTCTATGTCATTCATGCAACGAATGCGGGTGATGCTTATACGTTAGTCAACCCACTGCTCAGCCCAGTCTTGAATTTGATTCATGACAGGCTGGAGCGCTCTACCTTTATCCGTCAGTTCATATTCAATACGAACCGGCGTCTCGGGATAGACGTGACGAACCAGAATACCTTCACCCTCCAGATCTTTCATCCGTTCGGATAACATCTTATCACTCATGGATGGGATCAGATTGGAGATATCCTTGAATCGCTTCGAACCACTCATCAACGTTTGAATAATTAAACCATTCCAGCGCTTGCCCAAAAAAGAAAACGCCGTCTCAAAACGCGGACACATCCGCAAGTCTTGACCTTCCACATTAATCACCTCTTTAGAGATCACTCAACTTACATTTTGTTAGTATATTTCATAATAACATATTTAAGCTTCAAAGAAAACGCCTGCAACTAAAAAGTTTAAATTTTAGAAGCATAATATCCAAAATGGATCATATATCCCAGTATACATTACACGCTGCGTCGTAACCATGGGAAATATCGTATAACTTCCCCATAGTACTATCTTACCCAAAAAGAACCCAACTGCCACAGTCATCATTGACTCGGAGAAGGGTTCCTGGGTATATGCTTGCGTTTACGTTATCTATATCAGTTCAACTAAAGAATATCTACACTAGCACTTCAATGTCAGAACAACTTTCCGATCACTGTTATCCCCAGATTTTTTTGATTTCTTTCTAAAGGAAAAAAATCCGGGGATAAAGGCGCACGCTCCGCTTCTTCAAGTTATTTCTGCCCTCTCCGTTGATGTGTAAATGTTAGTTGAACTGATATATCTCTTTCACGAAGCAAATTATGAATTAAACCAGCACGCCACCAAATGGTCTTACAGGTTCACTCTTGCCAAATTCCGGCTTAAAACTGCGGGCAGGATATGCCCATTTCACTGCGTTACTGATTACTCTTAATATTTCCGGTTTGTAATAGGTCGGATACGTCTCATGACCTGGTCGGAAATAAAAGATTTTACCTTCACCACGCCGGAACGTACATCCGCTCCGGAATACTTCCCCACCCTGGAAGTTGCTTACAAACACCAGTTCATCCGGCACTGGAATATCGAAGAATTCACCGTACATCTCTTCTTTTTCCAATACAATCTTGCCTTCGATGCCATCCGCAATCGGATGAGATGGGTTAACACACCATACAATTTCCTGCTCGTCAGCTACACGCCATTTCAGATCGCAGCTTGTTCCCATCAGCGCTTTGAATGGTTTGGAGAAATGACCTGAATGGAGCACAATCATCCCCATGCCGTTCAGCACTCGTTGCGCAACCTTCTGTGAGATCTCATCACTTACGCGATCATGTGCCATATGTCCCCACCATATAAGCACATCTGTGGAATTCAGCACTTCATCACTTAATCCGTGTTCAGGCTGATCCAGTGTAGCTGTACGAATAGCAAAGCCTTCGCCGCCAAGTCCGTCAGCCAGTGCTCGATGCAGACCATCCGGGTAGACTTCCCTTACTTCATCGTGAATTTTCTCATGGACAAATTCATTCCAAATGGTGACGTTGATCATATTCAATTTCCCCCTAGTGTAACTCTAAACCCACCACATATCGCCCAGCGGTTCTTCGATTAATACTTGCTGGAGATTTTGCACGGCTTTAGAGAATCCTTCTTCAACCGACATCAGACCGTCTTCGTGCTCAATACTTACTACATAATCATATCCGACCAGACGCAAGGCACTCATAATGTCTGCCCATGTCTTGTTATCATGTCCATAACCAACCGAGCGGAACTGCCAAGCCCGATCCAGCATATTGGTATAGTCCTGCATATCCGTTACACCGTGTTTGTTCACGTTTACCGGATCAATCGTTGTATCTTTGGCATGGAAGTGATGGATGGCTCCTTCACGTCCCAAGATGTGAATTGCCTGAACCGGATCAATACCTTGCCACCACATGTGACTTGGGTCCAGATTGGCTCCGATCACTTCACCTGCTGCTTCACGCAGTCTAAGCAACGTTGCTGGAGTATGAACGGAGAATCCACCGTGCAGCTCCAATCCAACTTTTACGTTACGATCTGCTGCAAATTTACCCCACTCTGTCCAGTAAGGGATAACTTTGTTCTCCCACTGCCACTTCAGGATTTCCTGGAAATCATTCGGCCATGGTGCAACAGGCCAGTTGGGATATTTGGCATCCTCATGGTCTCCCGGACAACCGGAGAATGTATTCACTACAGGTACTTCCAGCTTCTCAGCCAGTTCTACCGTTTTAACAAAATCATCGTGAAATCCTTTGGCAATATCCTTTTGCGGATGTAGCGGGTTACCGTGACAGCTGAGTGCACTGATGGTCAAACCGCGTGATTCCACTGCATTTTTGAAGTTTTTCAATGCTGTAGGATTGCTTAACAACTCATCTGGCTTACAATGTGCATTGCCTGGATGTCCGCCTGTTCCGATCTCTACTGCTTTTAATCCCTTGGATGCTACATAATCAAGAGCATCCTCCAATTTACGTCCTCCGAATAGTACCAAAAATACGCCGAGTTTCAAGTGCGATTCCTCCCTGGATTAGATATCGTATGATTGCTGAATTCATGAATATTGAACTGTATACAATTACCGTTCAGATCACATGCCTGTTTGATTAGTGTGGAAAATCGAGAGTGTTTCTATCCTGAAATTGAACGTAAGAATACTGGTTATTCTGCATCACCCGTAAGAGCATCAAGCTTGGAACACTTTTTACTCAGACTAGTGGGATTCCACGGTTTCAATCTCAGTTTGAACTGTGCGAGTTACTGCAAAAGAATCATAGCTGCTCTCCAGATGTACATGCTTGCCTTCAAGTGAAGAACGCTGGAATGAATGCATGGCTTCCAGTACGTGATAAGCTAGCTTGCCACTGGCTTTGTGTTCCCGTCCGGCACGAATGGATTCAACCATTTCCGTTACGCCGATGCCTCGTTCGTTTTGTCCACTTTCGAAGACTGGTTTGACCGTCTCCCAAGTGTCTTGACCGTATCTGCGAACCTTCACTTCCCCGTTAAAATAATTGGGATCCGGTACACTAAGCGTACCTTCTGTACCATAGATTTCAATACGTGGCAGATCCGAAGCTCCGCGAATATCGAAACTGGTAATCATGGTTGCAATGGCACCTTCTGCAAAATCAATGGTTCCTGCCAAGTGGGTAGGCGTCTCTACTTGCAGTGCTGTACCTTCCTTCGGCCCAGAGCCAATCTTGCGATCTGCAATCTGTATGCCTGCCGAGGCGCTGATTCTGCGTATCGGTCCAAGCAACGTAATCAGAGCGGTCAGGTAGTAAGGTCCCATATCAAACATCGGTCCGCCACCTGCGACATAAAAGAACTCCGGATTAGGATGCCAAGCTTCTGGTCCTCCACCCATGAAGAATGAAGTCGCTGCAACCGGCTTGCCAATCAGCCCATCCTCAATGGCTTTACGAGCTGTCTGTATGCCTGAACCAAGGAAGGTGTCCGGTGCAGAACCAACATACAATCCCTTTTCCTCAGCCAACTCAACAACCTTGCGACCATCCTCAAGAGAAATGGCCAGCGGCTTCTCGGCATACACATGTTTGCCTGCTTCGAGTGCAGCCAGATCGGTCATCGCGTGACTGCCAGGAACCGTAAGGTTCAACACAAGTTCAATTTCGTTATTTTGCAGCAACTCATCTACATTGTAAACGTTTGCGATATTAAATTCATCTGCCCGTTCCTGAGCGCGTTCACGAATCAAATCCGCAACAGCCACGACTTCAATGACCGGGTTGTTTTTGAGATTTTCCAAGTAGATGGCGCTGATGTTACCACACCCGATGATGCCTGCTTTCATTTTCTCCACTGTGACGTTCATCTCCTTACGCATGGTTAAAATCTGCGTTTGAATGGTTGAGATACATATGTTTTGTTGGATGTTTCCTGTTCCTTGAATCTAATACTATGGTATTCCGTTTCAGCTTCAATTAAAATGAATAATATGATTGAAACATGAACTATCTGGTCATAATTTTCAAATTGCAAGGAGTATGCCCATGCCGACAGATCAATCCTGCCAAGTTCTTACAGCAGGCTTTTCATTTCATCGTAAACCCTACGCTATGGTGCAGCCTGAAGGGGTGAAGAACTACCTGTTAAGACTGCAAACAGACGGACGTTGCCGTGCACGCATAGACGGGGACATGTCCCTGATAGATGCGGGCGATCTGCTTCTTTTTGATCCTGACGAGCCCTATGAGCTGAGAATTGACAATGAAACCAATCCGATGGGAGAACGACTGGTGGAGAGTGGCGACTATCACATCTTCTTTAATGGTTCCTGGGTGGATGAGTGGTGGAAGCGTCACAAACGGCCGACCCGAATCAAAGTCGAACTGACGGAAAGCCTCTTGGTCCTGTTTCGACAACTCGTGCTGGAACAGCGCCGCATCTCCAATCCTTATCCGGAAATTTCAAGTTATTATATGCGAATTTTATGTCTCGAAGTGGATCGTCTGCTCGCGGAGCATCCAACGATAACCAACACCAATTATGTGGCCTATGAGATCAAGAATTACATTGAAGAAAACGCTTCCTCTTTATTCAAGCTGGATGATGTGGCAACACATATTGGCATCAGTGTCTCACGGGGTGTTCATCTCTTCAAAGAAGCGTTTGGCAAAAGCATCATGCAATACACGCTTGACGTACGGTTGAACATGGCCAGGGAACGAATTATTTTCAGTCCAATGACCCTGGAGCAAGTGTCTGAGTCTTCCGGCTTTAACAACTATACCTATTTTCATCGGGTATTCCGTTCCCGGTTCGGCATGTCCCCGAAGGAATTCCGCGTCATTCACCGGGAACAGATGTAATCATATTAGTATACGTAAGTTGAACTTATTTGCGCGCGGCTATGGCCTCGGATACAACCATCGCCAGATCTTCATTGCCAAACATGGACAACACGCCAAGTACCGTATCATCCGGGATCTCACCGGCTTCCTCCTTGGATACAATCAGCTTCTGCACCTGCTGCAAACGCTCGTTGCTTTGCTGATCCGGGTAGGCTTGCCGGTACATCTCTTCCGGGTCCAAACCATTATTGACACACCACTGGGCAAATACGAGGATCATCATCTCTTCTTCCTGTTTATAGGTTTCTACAACAGCTTCCTCGATCTGTTTATTACGTTCCTTTTCATATTCATCCATGACTTGTATTCCTCCGTATGTGTATTCTGCAATTATTTGCGAATCAATTGTTCCGCCAGTTCATGACTGTCCATGACGTGACTTGCACTGATCAGGCAATCATCAGGCGCGTCCAGACAAGCCAGGAAATTATCAACTGCTCCGCTAAAACCTCTGCGTGTTAACACGGTGTCCCAGCTCCCGAACGTTTCTTTGGTTTCCAGACTCCCCTGTTCCATGCAGCGGATCGTGTCCATGTTCACCACTTCAACAGAGCGTCCACCACCATGCAATTCGATCTTCTCCAGGTCTGCCCCAGCCTCACGCACCATATCGAATCGACCGTAAGCTGTTCTGCCCAGCTTGGCCGTTCCTGTTGCATGTAGCAGTCTGTCCAGATCATTCTTCCGAATCCATTGATGAAGCAACTCCACATTATGATCCGAGTACCACAACATCAGATCCAGCATATGGATGAGATCATCATAGATGGTTTCTGCCGCAGGACGATCCTGAATGCCTGTACGATGTTTGGTCACTGTCAAGGATTCAAAACCTTTTCCACCCTGCATCCATTCTTTCCCTTTTTGGTACATCGGTGCGAATCTGCGGTTGAAGCCCACTGCCAGTAGCAGCCCTTGTGCCTCGGCAAAAGCAGTCATCTCTTCCGACTCCCGAATCGTATAGGACAACGGCTTGTCTACGTACACGGCTAATCCCTGTTCCAGACATTGCATGACAATGTCAAAGTGCGCTTCCGTTGCTGTATGTACAAACACCGCATCCAAGTCCCAGGACAACAGTTCTTTCAGATCCGTTGTTCCCCGTTCTAATCGATACGCCTCCTGAACGGCTTTGACCGGCTCCGGAGATCGGTTCATAATGCCTACAATCTCCACGTTCGGATGAGCTGTTAACAGCGGCAAATATACTTTACGTGCAATATCGCCCAGGCCGATAATTGCAACTCGTTTACGTTGGGTTGTTTCCATGATGATCATTCCACCTTCAGTTCGGTTCTATATTTCCACGTCCTATAGTGTAACCCTTCGGACAGCAACTTGCCAGTGATTGCAGCAGACTTCGCACGAATTGTTCAGACAATGGGCGAACGTGGTAAACTGAGGAGGAACAGCAGTACAGATCGGGACACGACCAGACCTGCCTGATCTGAAAGGAGCGTTTGGGATTTTGCGAAAATGGTTATGGCTTCTGTTATATGTTTTACTTGCAGGAGTCACGTTTATTTACAGATATGAACTACTGGCCTGGACCGATCTTCATCAGTCCATTCCTCTGTTACTCGCCATGGCAACATTGTTTGCTCTTGTGCCTGTAATTCCTTATAAGTTTGTTATTATCGCCTTTGGTTACAGTTACGGTACCACCACGGCAGCCTGGATATGCTGGCTTGGCACCACACTTGCAGCCATGCTCGTGTATGGCGGAGCAAGAACCATCTTCAGACATCAGGCGAGATCGTACCTCGAACGCATTCGGGGTCTAAACCGTTTTACCACATGGATGGAAGCACATCCGTTCATGGGTGTCATGTCGATGCGACTGTTGCCGATCGTGCCTCAGATGGCCGTTAATATCTACGCAGGTATAACGTACACACCATTCTGGGTCTTCATGCTTGCCACGGCCATTGGGAAAATGCCAGCGATTTTTGTATTTGCCTATGCAGGTGCACAAGCTGAAACCTCCATCTGGCTGAGCCTGGCCATCCTTGCCGCATATCTGGTGTTCATGGCCATTGTTCTGCTCTTATTTCGCTTTCGATCACGCAACAAAGTCTGAATTTAGAATTCGCAAACCGTTCAGATTCAGCTTGTTTTCATTCCGGCTTGGTTGGCTTGCCAATTCAGGATATAATAGAAGAGCAAGCCTAATGCTTGTGTAACAAGTTTAATAAAACGGTAGATTGCTGGAGCTCGAACACGAGCGCTAAATCTTCATCAGAAATGGAGTGACTATAGCATGGAACAACATTCAAGTGAGTTAGCAACTTTTGCAGGCGGATGCTTCTGGTGTATGGTATCCCCCTTTGAAGAACTGCCCGGTATTCATAAGATCGTATCGGGTTATACAGGAGGACATACCGAGAATCCAACATATGAAGAGGTCTGCTCGGAGACAACAGGACATGTAGAGGCTGTACAAATTACGTTTGACCCTGCCATCTTCCCTTATAAGAAACTGGTTGAACTGTTCTGGCAGCAGATTGATCCTACGGATACAGGCGGGCAATTCCATGACCGTGGATCTTCCTATCAGACGGCCATCTTCTATCACAGTGAAGAACAGCGCCAGATTGCGGAAGCTTCCAAAGCGGAGCTGGGACAAAGCGGACGTTTTGACAAACCAATCTTCACTCCGATTTTGCCAGCCAAACCGTTCTATGAAGCGGAAGAACATCACCAAAATTATCACCGGAAGAACCCTGCCCATTACAAACGCTACAGCAAAGGTTCTGGACGTGTAGATTTCATCGAACGCAACTGGACCGGTAACGTGGATAAAGACGGGCTGAAAGAGCGTTTGACGCCGCTTCAATATGAAGTTACGCAGAACAGCGCAACCGAGCCTGCATTCCATAACGAATTCTGGGATCACCACGGTGATGGTATCTATGTGGACATCGTATCTGGCGAGCCATTGTTCAGTTCTACCGACAAATACGACTCCGGCTGTGGCTGGCCGAGCTTCACACGTCCATTGCGTGACCACAACGTGAAAGAAAAAACCGATCTCAGCCACTTCATGATTCGTACCGAAGTGAGAAGTCGTGAGGGCGATTCCCATCTAGGTCACCTGTTCAACGATGGTCCTGCCGAAGCAGGTGGAATGCGTTATTGCATCAACTCTGCGGCACTTCGTTTTGTACCCAAAGAAGACTTGCAAAAAGAAGGATACGGTGAGTACGCCGTCCTTTTCCAATAAAGTTATAATACTAATACAAAAAGCAGTGGGATGATCCCGCTGCTTTTTTGTTGTACATTCTTGTTTTTCATAGACGAACTATTGTTGCACGAGAATGCACTGGTTAGGTTTGGCTCGAAGAGATTTCCGAAGTCAAATGGCTGGCAGGAGCCGTCTGATCATTACGAAATTGAATACGCATCGCTGGAACAATACCCATGATCATCACGGTAACCGAAATTGCGTAGACAATAAAAATGGATGTGCTGTTCATCAGTACACCTGCCATGGAAGATCCAAGAAGCATGCTTCCTATGAATAAAGGTGTGATGGTGCCATTCACTCTTCCGATCAAGTGCTCATCTATCCGGGTGACCAGGTACGTGGAGATGATGACGTTGATAAATGCCAAACTGATTGAGCTCAAGAAGCTGATCAAAAGGGTCAGCCAGAACCAACTGGATAACACTTCCCCCATCGTGGCTACAGCCAGACACAGCACACCTACGATTAGAGTTAAAGTCTGATTCAACTTGCCACTTACAGCAGCCGCAATCCCTCCTCCAATCAATAAACCTAATCCGGACGCTCCAGAGAGGAACTGTAACGACGTTGCTTCAAGTCCCAGACGTTGGGTGATCAGAAATATTCCAAGTGGGCTGATGAGACCCGCAGAAAGCCCTATACAGATGAATACCAGACTAAGCATTTTTAACGAGCGAGATCGAGCAACATATTGCCAGCCCTCTTTGATATCCGCTAATAATGAGGTATTTGTTTCCCGCTGGGTGGCGTCTTTAGGCAGAAATGTGAGTAGAAGCGCAGAGGTAAGGAATAGAATGAGTAATGCGTACATGGATGCCTGAATTCCCATTGCAGTGTATATAAACGTTCCGACGATTGGTCCGAGAATTAAAAACAACGATTGACCACTCTGTGTAATCGCAATTGCAGATTGCAAATGTTCTCCCTTTACATTTCGCCTCACAATCTTTAGAGAGGATGGTTGAGAAAACTGGCTAACGACAGAGGATACAAACGTGGCTACGTATAGAATCTGCCAATACCCGGAAGATAAGACGGCAATAATCATGACAATGGACAACGCACTCAGAATATCCCCCAGTATCATCGTACGTTTGGGATTCCAGCGATCAGCAAGTGCACCGCCAATGATGGAGAAAACAAAAATCGGGGCATATTCAAGTACGGTAATCAGCGAGACGGCTATTGGACTTCCCTGAGTTTGATCCATCACATAATAGAGGATCGCCATATTCCGGATCCATATCGCCAGATTTTGCAACAAATCAGACCCTGTAACGATTAAAAAAGCTTTGTTCCTGAACAATGTGTTCATTCTCCATCTCCCCTTTTAAACCGACTGTCCGGTTTATTAATATTCAAAAGAAAAACTGACGTTACATCAGCTTTTCATGGTTAACGTTGATGAATGCCTGCCAGCAGACTGGCCATGCCTTTGTGGTAAATACGACGAATATCCGTCAGGTCCTTCTCGTAATAAAGTGTAGTCAATCCGCTAAACAGACCGTAGATAATGTGCATTACATCCTGTGGGTCATCCTGTTTTAACTCCCCATCTTCCATCCCTTTAGTAATAATGGACTCGTATGTCGCATACGGAATTCGGATCAGGGAAAGCATCTCATCAAGCATCTCTTGACTGACGACCTGACCCGAGACAAACTCGTTAATGGCGTGATTCAGCGGGTTAGCCAAATCATCCACGTAATGGTCAGCAAGTCCGTAAAGTTTGTCTATGGCGGTCTTATACCCTGATTCTTTGTCCAGCCAAGCATTCATCCAATCTTCATTGTTAAGCTTGATTAGATACATGAATAACTCTTCTTTGCTTTTGAAATGATAATAGATGCTGCCTTTACTCCGATTGTTAATCGTACATATGTCTTCCATGGAAGTTGCACTATATCCCTTTTGGGCAAACAGTTCCTTGGTATTACGTGCAATGTCTTTCTTTATCTGGGTAACATCTTTTCTTCGTTTGACTTCGATTGGAAAAACCTCCATAAAATAAACCGACTATTCGGTCTAATAGTATCACAGCACAAATAACCCGTCAATTCAATTTGCACAGGCACCCTCTCATTTGCTACTTCAAAAGATGTACAAGAGAGTGCCTGGCGACAATTCAGGAGAGAAGTCGTCACATCATACTTACGATCCAACCGATCCAATACGCAAATGGAATTAATAGCAACTGTGCCAACAGAGTACCAAACAAACGAGATACAAGCATGCAGCCATAAATCTGATTCATGCGATCCAAACGGATCTCGCCACGTAATGATTTGTCACTGAGCAGGGAAATCCGCGGATCAATCAGGATGGTTAGCAAAATAGTCGCTATTCCGTTAATTAGCCCGGTTGATTGAGATGCAGCTACAGCCTGCCCTGGGTAAAGATAAGCTGCGTACAAGCTGGACAGGACACCCGTGGTGTAGATTGCGGTTACCGCTACATTAAGCAGCATTAACCGTCTTGGCATCCCATGTTGTACCAATCGTTTGGCCATCTTCCAGGATGGCGGGGTGATGTAATACGTTACATTTCTAATCTTGCTTCGCTTCAGCATACCGCGAACCATCGCAGGGATAGAGCCGGCTGCTTCAAAATGTACTACCATTCTCGATGAGAGCTTCACCATGGTTGGAAAACACAATATGGCTAATGCCGTTCCTATTGTTGCCGCACCCATTAACCAGTGCAGCTGCGCTGCAAAGTGTGGATTGGCTCCACGTGTTGCGGTATCCACCAGATTACCTACCATCGGACCTTGGGCCATATTCGAGGTTCGAGAAACCAGCAGCAAGATACCTGCCAAAGAAATGGCCAGTGCAATTCTGCGGGTGCGTAAACCACCAAGGCGTAGCGCGTATGATAAGCTGTCTGCGGCATGAATCAGCATGGTGAACAGCATAGGGATTGCCAGGCTAAGACTAAACATATGTATGTACTCCTTTATATTCCTGTTATTGAACTTATTTCTTTCATGGACAGCATTATACTCCTCTGGCTTGCAAAAGTATAGGAACGAGATCCTTTTATATAAGTTGAAATAAATAATGTTTACACTGGACACTCCGATGACAGAACAACCTTCCGATCGCTGTTATCCCCAGATTTTTTTGATTCCTTTTATAAAGGGATAAATCCGGGGATAAAGGCGAACACTTCGTTTCTTCAGGTTTTTTCTGTCCTCTCCGTTTCGTGTAAATGTTTATTTCAATTTATATAGATCATCGGTAAATGCACTTACGGCCTCGGCTGTTCATCGTTTATCCCTCCCCTCAGAGGGTAATATACAACTAATCCATAATTCTACAGGAGGGGTTCATATGCCTTGGAACAAACATGACTATCCGGTATCCATGAAGAACCTGGAACCACGTGTCAGACACAAAGCAATTGAGATTGCCAATGCTCTGCTCGACGACGGGTATGAGGAAGGACGCTCGATTGCCATAGCGACAGCAAAGGCAGAAGAATGGGATGAAAATCATCCCGCACCGGAAAGTTCGAAATCGGACTCCACATCTTCTTCCGATAATTCCAACCCTAAAAAGTCGTCTTCCACGGATCGTCGTCATTCCGAGCCCGTTTCTTCGTCCAAAAGTCATGACAACATCCATGTCGTGCCTACCGACTCCGGTTGGGCGATCAAAGAAGAAGGAAAGTCTACCTATCTGTCCACATATGATACTAAGGCAGAAGCTGTAGATAAGGCCAAAGAACTGAGTGGCAAACAAAATATTCGAGCGATTATCCATAATCAGGATGGTCAGATTGCTTCTTCGATCAAACCCTGAATGAATCGGAAAACAATAAAATCCCTTTTGCTGCTGAAGAGCAGTCAAAAGGGATTTTGTATGAACTTTAACTATCAAGACCTGAATGTGATGTATACAGGTTATGGTTGTTCTGAAACGTATGGTTAATTGGATACCCCTCTAGCCACCGTAGTCCGTTGTGAAATAGCAGCAGCGTTAACTGCCTTGGCTGCAGCCGATGGCATCGGCAATTTCACAGCCGAAGTTGTAACCACGGTTCCGCGAGCCGGAACACTAACGACGTACGTAATGACTTTACTGGCAATCCATACGGCCAGAATCGTATATAAAGTTTCTTTTACCGGAAGAAAGAAAAGCGACAATCCCAATACAAAAGCATCACTGACAAAGAAAACTGTTCCCAGCTTCCATCCCTTCCAGCGGCTAACCAGTACGGCAAGAATGTCATCTCCGCCTGTCGCTCCACCGAATCGAAGCACAATCCCAGCGCCTACCCCTGTCAATATACCGGATAGAACTGCCGGAATCCACAGATTTCCGTTAAACGACAATACCAGTGTGGAGTATCGTTCAAAGCCGTCATAGAATAGGGAAAATGCACCGACGCCAAGCAATGCCTGAATCATGAATTTCCAGCCTTTGAGGAACCAAGCCAGGATCATGACCGGAATGTCCAGTAACAACATACCGATAGCAGGTGATAAGCCTGTTGCGTATTTTCCGAGCAGGGCCAGACCAACAAATCCGCCCTCCGATAAATGATTCTGAAAGTTAATGTGATAATAAGCAAAAGCTAAAATAAATGTACCGAGCAGCATAATGGCGAATTTGATCGCCTCTGTTTTAACGTGTTGTAAGGTTAACGATGTTCTCTTCATTCAGGTTCCCTCGCAGTTTGTAGGTTGGTTTTTTAGACCGACCGTACTCTGCAAAAGGTAAGCCTGGAAGAAATCATCGTGTACGTCCTTCGAATATTCATTCCAATCCCCTCTTTCGCAGAGTCAGCCGTTTTTTTGAAACCGGTTGGTGTACTCTACAAGGGGCGCTATGTGTATGAGAGATCGTAACGTTTCCAGATCGTCCTTGGGGAGATTGTCCTTCGGGAACTCATGGTATCCTGATCCTTTCTGTTCTGTTGTGGTTAGCTGTGCTCAGTTAAACTGAAAAATAACTACAATGCATAAGCTTGAACATTTAATTGTACACTTACACTTGGATTACAGTACCCTCTTTCGATCGCGGTTATCCCCGAATTTTTGGAATTCCATTTTTCCCTCTGGGGAAAATCCGGTGATAGCCTATGCTTCCGAAGCTGCTTTCATTCAAAAAGCTTTCAGGCGAACGCTTCGCTTCTACAGATGGGTTCTGCACTCTTCGTTCCTGTGTAAATTGTAAATCCAACTTACAGCCGTTGCAAGTTCATTCAGTTTAAACACCAAAGCTAACTTGCTTGTTCTTCTATTATATAACACCAACGTGACCGGGTCTAAACAGCAGACCCCTCAAAAACAGGCATAAAGCAGCCTTTGGACTGCTCCAGCAGTCATACGGCAACACCAGGATAAGCAATGCTTGCTAATGGTGCAACCTGCTCCTTTATTCTATGACCAAAGCTTCCAAAAATAACTGTCAGTCACCCAACTGTGACAAATTGGGGCCTTTTTTTATTTTCTTGCGCTTTTTAAAGGAATCATTTTCCTTTCACACATACACTATAGCAAAACGTAATCGGCTTATTCTTTGTCCAGTTCAGACGTTTCCAGACTTACTCTGCTGTTTATGGTATAATATAACAATTGAATCCCACTACCGTTTAAGCGAGGCGGATTGATGAAAACGTTAAAGCCAAGAGTCTTTATTGGCTGCTCGCTGGAAGCGAAGCCGATTGCAGCCGCAGTACACGAAAACTTACGTTTTTCAGCCGAAGTTACCCCTTGGTATTCCGGGGTTTTTAATCCAAGCAGCTATACCATGGACGATCTGGAAGTAGAGGTCCGCACGACTGACTTTGCCATTTTTATTTTTCATCCGGATGATATATCCAAAATTCGCGGAAAGTACTACGCGTCAGTCCGGGATAATACAATGCTGGAAATGGGTCTGTTTATGGGTCGTCTGGGACGAAAACGTATTTTTTTCATTCTTCCTGAGGATATTACAGACATCAAGGACACAACCAAGGTCGAAGGATTGCGTATGCCCACAGATCTGCTGGGGTTAAATCCACTCGTATATGAAATCCGTTCTGACGGAAAGTGGGCACCAGCCGTGTCCGTGGCATGTTCCAAAATCGCAGACAGTATTGAGGAACAAGGACGCTGGAGTGATCCAGAATTGGAGAACATCATTGAGAAGCATAAACGCACTGAGGGAGAAGCGAGGTTACAACTGCTTAAGTTGCTGCGGTTCTTTAGGGAATTGCTACGTACCCGCAAAGCAGATGCCAAGATGCTGGAGCGAATGAGCGATGCCTTGCGTACTGCCTTTGTCTCTCATCCTCCATTCGCTGTACGTGGCACAGCCATATACCGTACAGATGACAGTGGTTATATTGAGCAATTATGTGGTAATGTTGGAGAACCGGGGAGAAAGTATGACTTGTCCGCTAATGACGACAAACAACCGGATGATCCCAAGCGCATCCTGGTTATTGATTCTTACCGGGAGAATAAAATCAAGATCAACCTGTATGATGATTACCTTGAGAAAGAGTATCTGCTATGCTATCCTGTAGCCAAGAGGTATGTAATCACCGTTCACATTATTGGACATATTGAAGCGGATGAGGCGGTATTTCAGCAGATTGACCTACAGAATCGTCAACTGTTCAACGCCATCAACGATTTGTTAGGAGGCGAACCGGAATGAAACCGGAAACGAAAAAAATAAGCAAGCGCTGGGGCAGCGAAAAAAAGGTACGCCTCAGTTCTGCGCCCGAATCATCACGACCGGTTCCGGAACCCAAGGAAGAAGATCGTTTCCACAAGCCGGCCGTACCGCTAACTACCATTGGGCCCTCCCTGAAGGGCAAGGAAAGACCTTATAAGGTCATCCTTGAAAAAGAGGCGTTCTACGAAAAACCTCAATATCTTGCTTAATTTCTGAACACATCATCAAACCTGCCGTTGAATCGGCAGTATTCCATAGGCCCCGCCGCCCAAGGCAGGGGCTTTTTTGTTGCTCATTTTCGCTAAAATAAAGCTGCTTCCACTCGTTGACCTGGTGCCATCGTGTTAAGGCAAGGCATCCTTGAATCATTATTATTACAATTCATTGCAGTAATTCATTGCTTGTAATCACTTCTGTAGCAGACTGCATTGCATAAGGCTTATTTGGTTTATGGCCTTAGGTTTCCTGCAAAACCCATAAATTATACCTTATTTTGGAGCAGGCTTGTCCTGTTTGTTGCTTTCAGCAAACTAAAGAAAACGAGTAATGATCGTAATAGTTCACGTCTTTCCTACTACTTGCTATTTTCAATTATAATATAAGAACATATGTTCTGTAAATAAAAAAGAAAAATATATTTTGACCTATACGAATTTCAATAAAAGTTGAGTAGACTTTAATTTCATACACAAAAAAACAGGCAACGCATAACCTCGCGCTGCCTGTTTCATTAGTCATTATTTCGTACTATAAGTTGGAGATGTCTAAATCAGACCAGACTGTTGAAGCAATCTGCGTATAATCACAGCTGTTTCGGCACGGGTAATCAATTGATTCGGAGCAATGGTATCTTTTCCACGTCCGGACACCAGTCCAGTGGAGATGCTCGATGCTACTGCTTCCTTCGCCCAACTTGCTACTTGCTCAGCATCTGCGTAATCAGACCATTGCTGAACGTTCCCGGCAGACGCAGCTGGTTCCATTCCAGTCACTGTCATAGCCCGTGCTATGAGCGCCATCGCTTCCTGACGAGTAATCTGTGCCTGTGGACGGAATGTTCCATCTTCATATCCATCGATCAGGCCATAGCTGGACGCTGTGTTCACAGCACCCGCGTACCACTGGCTTCCACTTACGTCGTTAAAGGAGTTAAGCAGTTCTCCAGGTTTTAATCCTAATCCACGTACCAGGATAGCAGCGAACTCTGCACGTGTAACACCGCGGTTCGGTTCAAATGTGGTGTCCGTGATTCCCTCGATAACCATACGTGAACCCATATCATTCACTTCTGTCTTGGCCCAGTGTTGGGCTACATCAGTAAAGGTATGCGGGTGCCAAATAACGGCATACACACTGTTGGTCAAGCTGTTAATCTGCGCATGGTATACCCCATTAACCTGTGTAATTTTTGTGGGTACATGGCGCACAGTTCCTTCTGCATCCACTACAACACCTGTGGTGATCTGATTTGGATCAACGTTCGCTGCTAATGCAATCGTACGCGATACATAACTATTGAACTTATCCACGCTCACGGATTTGCCATCGAAGGTGGCTGTTACTTTGAAATCAACTGGTGATCCCAGAAGAGTATATCCATTTTGCTGAGCTGCTGATTGTGCTGTCTGTATGACTGCTTCTGTCGGCTGTGTAATTTCAATTTGCAGTTTGATGTTCTCCAAGGAATTGTCAGAATTCATACCCAGTTGTTGCACGAGCTTCTCAATATTAACCTGCTGTGCAGGTAACGTGTACGAAGCAATATCCGTTTGAAGCACCAATACGGCTTGTTTGTCAGCCATCAGTTTGACTGTCTGCCCCGTCAGTTCACCAATAACCAGATCTCCTTGGCCATTACCTGTCACAGGGATCGTCACAATGGCGTTGTTCCCCTCGGTTTGAAGTTTCTGTGCAATGAGAGCTGCGTCCACTGAAAGGGTTACAACCTTTCGTCCGTTCACTTCAGTAGTCGCTAAACTTCCAGCGTTCTCGGCTTTACCGTTCACAAGTACCTGAGCACCTGTGGATGGCGGAGTTACGATGGGATTAGTCACTGGTGCACCTGCACTACTTCCACCAGAACCGGAACCTCCGGAGTTTCCATTGCCAGCCGACCCGCCTGAACTATCAGTATTGCGCTTGATGTTCAGCGTATATGTTTTCTTGCTTACTCCATCCAATGCAGTCACTTCGATCGTAATTGTGTTCATACCACTGACTAATTGCAAGACTGTACTGTTACCGCTGATACCATTAATTTTCACTGTGGTTCCCGTTTGATCGGGTTTAACGCTAATTTCAGTCGTGCTAACGGAACTACTGACCGTCGCTTCATAAATTTCTACATCTGGATTGAATGTTGGAGTTAACGTGATCGACGGTAGAGTTATTTCACTCAGCTTGGCATTGGTGATGTCAATTCGATTGATGTTAAGTTTATAGTCGTTACTCGTACCGTCCTCCGCCTGAACATTAATCTTTACAAGGTTTGAGCCGTATACTAGATCCGTAACTGTGTATGTGTATATACCATCCGTCACGGTTTCATCTGTAACACCTGTTACCTGTACTACTTGTCCGTCATTTGCTTTGCCCAAGGACACGTTTAGACTTGTCACATCAGATTCCACATCTACGCGATAATCGAGTTCATCTGCAGAGAAATCAGGTGTCAACTGACCCGAACTCACTACCAGACTGGAAAGTGTTGCTGTCGATGATTTCCACTTCGCATACAGTGTAATATTTTGCGTCAGATTCGTATTGAAGTCAAAGGCTTGAAGCAGTTGGCTATCCTGATACCAGCCCGAGAACGTATATCCTGCTTTTTCCGGAATATCCGGATTTACTGCTGGGCTGTTATAGTCCACCTTTTGAGCAGCAACCTCCGATCCACCATTGGATTCAAAACCAATATTCACATAAAGCGGTTGCCACTGTGCATATAACGTAACGTCACTATCATTCATGGAGAATGTGTCTGCTGCGCTGTAGCTGGTTCCACTGCCGTCTGCGGATGTATTCCATCCGATGAACTGATAATCTTCCTTTTCAAGCACTCCTGTGTTATCTAGCACTGTCACCGCTGTATCTTTTTCATATTTCTGATTATCCACCGGAACACTACCCGTGATCGTACCATTGGCATTGTAAGTCACCGAATGTTCCGTAGAGAGTGTCATGACAGTCATTTTATTCCCTTGACTGCCATCCGCATAAGCAACATAAGGCATTCCATTCGGTCCAAAGGCAAGGGAAGATTCGTTAATCGAACCTGCGGAATACGGCTTTCCGCCAACAACATTCCATTGATTCCCGTCCAGCTTCATCATCACACCTTGTGGCTCCATGCTAAAATTAACAAGATTTTTAAAAGCCGTGTAAGGCACACCTTGTGGGTCAAAAGCTAAAGACATACTGTTGAGTGTTCCAGATGAGAATCCCGCAGTCCCTACCACTTCCCACTGGCTACCATTCAGTTTCATTACAGTTGCTTTATAACTCTTAGAACCGTCTTGAAATGCAACATAAGGTACATTGTTCGGACCAAACGCTAGGGACGGATAAGATGCTGAGTCTGCTGTAAATGCTGCATTTCCTACATTTTTCCATGAGCCACCTGCAAACTGCATGACAGTCAATTTATTATTTGTTGAATCTTTAAAAGCAAAATAAGGAATTCCGTTAGCGTCAAAAATAAGTTTGGACATCTCTAGTGCAACACCTGTCGTAAAGCCGGCCGTTCCAACGGTCTCCCACTGATTTCCATTCAATTTTTTCACCGTCACTTTAGTACTTGCAGCATGATCCCGGTAACCAACGTAAGGGGTATCATCAGGACTAAAAGCAAGTGTAACGTAAACTGCAGCTCCTGCAGAAAAACCAACACTACCCACAATCTCCCATTGTTCTCCGCTAAATTTCATAACTGTTGCTTTACTTCCATTATCACCATCCTGATAAGCTGCGTATGGAGTATTATGAGAATCAAATGCGAGCGATGAGGTGTTATGTATCTCGCCAGTAGAGAAACCTGCAGGACCTAAGGATTGCCATGCTCCAGAAACATATTTTAGAACCGTTGCTTTCCCGCCTTTGGTTCCATCCTTAAATACGGTATACGGCGTACCCTCCCGATCAAAAACCAACGTAATATTCTCCGCCTGCCCTAATGTTAAGCCAGCCTCTCCTACATTTGTCCACGTTCCACTTGCTGCATGGGCTTGTTCTACGCCCAACGTCTGAAATCCTGGAAATCCTCCAAATAATAAAGCAACCACAATTAACATCGTTATCAGTTTTTTAGGCTGCAGTAAGCGCTTGTTCATCACTATCATCCTTCCGTTCGTTCCTATTTAAATGCGATACTCTGCTTCATCCAGCTCGATTCCCGTCGCAACCTACATATCTATTTGAGAGCTAATCTACTACTTTGGTCGTATTTTCATCCAACGTACACTTGTTGAATATGTATTTTTTAAAATATTAGTACTCCTTTCAATGTGGTTTGAAATTTTAAAGATATTATAACGAGCTACTATAAACAAACTCTAAACATGGTGAGTAACTTCTCCTTCATGTTTTGCATTTCGATAATGTGAAATTGCGTATATTCCTTATCCCATAAGGGCTTTCAAATGATTCAAACTACCTTTAAGAGAGAATGTAAATATTTTCAGGTTGAAACCTGCATGGTTCAAGAATATGCTGACTATAATATAAACAGGAACATTTGTTCCGGAATAGAACGATATATTTATGTTTAAGGAAGTGAACATATGGCCTCCTCTTCCACTTCAGCCCCAACTCCTGCGGATGAAGATCATCGTCTGATCAAGGGGATGGTTGTGCGTACGCTTTTGCTGGATGTACTGGAACGGGATATTCGAACTCTGGATACCCTGCTTCTAAAAATGCCTGAGGTCTATATTCTGTCGCTCACCCGCATTCAGAACGAAGTACTTAAGGAGATGCTGGGACTACGCAAACAGATGAAAACCCGTGGAGTAAAAGTTCTGGAGGAAACGCGGGGAAAGGATGGCATCGAAACCGTTTATTTGTGCAGGGGATACATGCAACGGTTCTATATGCTCTGGACATTTGCACGCAATGAGGTCAAAAAAGAGCTGAGTCTCCATCTGCAGATGGATTTGACACAACAGGTTTGACAATTGAACGGGTTGACCACAGAAGGTTACGTTCATTAAGATGGAGAAGAGATATCCAACCATCCAATAAGGCATGAAATAATTCAAACTGGATATACTCTCAACGTCTTATCAATCAAGGAGCTGTACTTCATGGAATTGAATACACATTCGATTAAACAAACACCCGCACATACAGGCATTGCCGCAGATGTAACCGAACTGATCGGCCAGACACCTGCCGTTAAACTGAACAGACTCACAGGCAGCGACTCCGCTGACGTATACGTGAAACTGGAATACTTCAACCCGAGTGGCAGCGTCAAAGACCGTGCCGCCTACAACCTGATCGTTCAGGCTGAACGTGCGGGACACTTGCTCCCTGGTGCTACCATTATTGAACCGACGAGCGGCAATACCGGGATTGGTCTTGCGATGAATGCCGCCGCCAAAGGATATAAAGCCATTCTGATCATGCCGGACAATATGTCCAAGGAGCGCATCAACATTCTGAAAGCCTACGGCGCAGATGTGGTGCTCACCCCTGCTGCGGAACGGATGCCTGGTGCGATTCGCAAAGCGAAAGAACTTCAGGCAGATATTCCTGGAAGTTTCATTCCGCAGCAATTCGAGAATCAGGCGAACCCGGACATTCACCGGATCACAACGGCTCCCGAGATTATTCAGCAGATGGATGGCAAGCTGGACGCCTTCATCGCTACGGCGGGAACCGGCGGAACCATTACCGGGACGGGAGAAGAACTGCGCAAGCAGTTACCCGATATCCGCATCTATGCGGTGGAGCCCAAAGGCTCTCCGGTGTTGTCCGGTGGCGAGCCCGGACCACACAAGCTCGTCGGTACAAGTCCGGGGTTCATTCCGGACATCCTGAATACCGACGTGTGGGATGCCATCATCCAGGTGTCCGATGAGGACGCACTGGATACGATGCGGCAGCTTGCTGCCCGGGAAGGGCTGTTGCTCGGCCCTTCCTCTGGCGCTTCGGTGTGGGCCTCCCTTCGCATCGCGAAGGAACTGGGGCCGGGGCACCGGGTGCTCTGCATTGCGCCGGATACCGGGGAACGGTATCTGAGCATGGATATTTTTTAACACAGCAAACATCTATACACATCAAAAAGGGGCCTCCATGTCACATAAGTCATGAGCATGACAGAGGTCCTCCCTTATTAACGCTCCTTGGTCATTGGTTCTAGTGAACCTGACACACGCTATTCGCTCCTACTTGCGCAGGTCTGATGTGTAACGAATCACAGCGACGTTATTTCTCCAAATTCGGTCGATTTCCAGGCTTAAAAGCTATTTTCGGCGGGATAACGTTACTGAGATTCGTTAGAATTTACATCTCTTCATTATCAGCCTAATAAGATGCGCTAGGTTCGTTAGAATGTTGGAGCGATTGGGAGCGAGGGAAACCCCTCGAAAAAAAGGGGAAGAGAAGTACATTGAAGGAACCATCAAAATAAATAAATAAGCTCTTGCTCACATACGGATGGTGAATCCGCAGAGAACAAGAACTTATTATGGCAAGAAACCTTATCATCAAAAATAAAGCAAGAACATTTAACCTAAGCTGGTTAGTGTGTCAGGGTTGTCCATTTCACACCTTCGGGAAGCAGGGCCGCAATGCGGTCTTTAGCTTCCTTTTTGGTATACAGCGATTCATCGAGAATAACCGCGGAACCGGAATCCGTGCTTGTCCGAATCAGACGTCCGAGACCTTGCTTCACACGCAAGAGCATATACGGAAGATCAATCTCTTCGTATGGTGCTGCCGACGCACTGCGTTTTGCATTGAAGACAGGGTCCTGTGGTGGATACGGAAGCGACCAGATCATGACATTGGATAATGACGGACCTGGGACGTCCAGTCCTTCCCACAGATTAACGGAGCACAGTACACTCTCCTCATCCTGCTGGAACGCCGCGATCAGATCACTGATCTCCCGGTCGCCCTCATACATAAAGCGCAAACCTTCTGCTTCAGGTACATGAACGATGTCCTGTTTGAACGCGCGTAATTCTTCCATCGTACGGAACAGAATCAGCGCACGTCCTCCACTCTCCTGAAGTAACGACACCGCATCACGCAAGCGATTTTCGTTCTCCGGGTGACCCGGTATGGCTTCATCGGTAATCTTCATCTTCATTTTGTCCGCATAATCATACGGGGAAGCCACCGAGAATGATACAAAATCATCAATGCCCAGGCTGTCCGCTACATAGCGGAATGAACTGTCCACAGATAACGTGGCGGAGGAGAACACGATTGGAATGCCTGTGTTGAACACACGCTCGTTCAGCATTTCCTTCACGGTACGCGGCATGATCGATAAGGTCGTCTCATCCTCGCTCTCTTCCGCCCAACAGATGTAACCATCTTCCTTGCGGAACAAGGCAAGCGCAGACTGAATCATATCGAGATGTTCTTCCACGACACGCATCTGGTAACCATCCAGCGAGAACAATCCGCTCTCAAATACCAATTCTTCGCCGATCGCATCCAACACACTGGTCAGACGTTCAATCTCACGCAACAGTGGCGGCTCTACCCGAACTTCCTTCCGTTCCGATCCCGGAATCGCCACCGTGTAGGTATCCAGCAACGCAAACAGTCGCTCACTGCTCTCAATCGCTTCATCCACACGCTCCGCGAGGGACTCTCGAATCTCTCCTTCAAGCAGACGAGTCACGAGTTCCTCGAAGATACGGTGTTTCAGTTTGTAACTCAGTGCATTCAGGGCTGCTTCTTCCAGCAAATGACCTTCATCAAATACAACTGAGCTGTGATCAGGCAGCAGGGGCAATTGTCCCTCGCGTTTGCGCGCATCATAGGTCCACACATGCTCCATGTAGTAATCATGGGAACAGATGATGATGTCCTTGGAACGGCGGTAATGGTCACGCGACAGCGTTAGGCCGCAGCGTTGTCTTTTAGGACAAACGAAGCAATCCTGGAACGGGTCCCAGTTAATTTTGTTCCACTGGCGATCATTCAGATGCGGATATTGTTTGCGATCACCATACGGATGGAAAGCCTGAAGTGTACCCGGCGTATTCACAAAATCCGGAAGGCTCTCATGTACCTCTTCGATAACAGGGGCATCCTCATCCGCGAATCGCACCGCACTTAATTTGTTCAGACAGACGTATTGGTCGGGTGATTTGCCCAAACGTGCGTCCACTTCCAAGTCCAGATGTGCAGCCAGCTTCGCGATATCTCCGCCGGGCTTCACAAGTTGTTCAATCAAAGACTCATCGGCACAGGCGATCACTGCCGGTTTGCCCGTATAACGTGCATAACAGACCGCGTAGAGCAGATAGACTAACGTCTTGCCTGTTCCGACACCGGCCTCCGCCATAATGGTCTTTTTATCTCCATAGGCCCGTTCGAGCTGGTACGCCATAAAAATCTGTTCATCCCGTACCTCGAAGCCGAACTCTGGCAAAATATCGTAAAAAACATCAGCAACCCACTCTCCCAGACGGGATACAAAAGGTTCAGCCGGATCATATGCAAAAGGATAACGTTGTGTAGACAATCCTAGGTCAGCCTCCATTCTTAGACGCGGTCCTCTTTCATTTTTCCGTTCAAAAAAGGCCGCAGGGCAAAAGTTAATTATCTCACGCAGTAAGGTTCGTGACAAGCTTTTTTTTGTTAGGTTATTTGCGAGGTTGAATGTATAGAACCAATTTTCAGGGAAAATATATACAGGAATCTACTTTAAGGAAAGGCGGTGCTCCAACCCATGAATCATCAGTCTTCACAACCAGAGCATTCCTCAGACAAATCAGCTGAGACATTAACGGATCGACAAGGTCATCCGATCACGGACAATCAGAATGTACGAACCGTTGGCAGCCGCGGACCGACTACGCTGGAGAACTATCATTTTCTCGAAAAGATTACTCACTTCGACCGTGAACGTATTCCAGAACGGGTGGTTCATGCCCGCGGCGCTGGCGCTCATGGCGTATTTGAAGCGTATGGAACGGCCGGGGATGAACCGGTATCGAAGTACACACGTGCACGTCTGTTCCAGGAAAAAGGCAAACAAACGCCCGTATTTGTGCGCTTCTCCACCGTTATACATGGCGGACATTCACCGGAGACACTGCGGGACCCGCGCGGATTTGCTGTAAAATTCTATACCGAAGATGGCAACTGGGATCTGGTGGGTAACAATCTGAAAATCTTTTTCATTCGCGACCCGCTCAAATTCCCGGATATGGTACACGCCTTCAAACCCGACCCGTTAACCAATGCACAGGATATGGAGCGGTTTTTCGATTTTGTCTCGCTGAGCCCTGAAGCTACCCATATGGTGACATTCCTCTTCTCTCCATGGGGAATTCCGGCCAATTATCGGCAGATGCAAGGCTCGGGCGTTAATACATACAAATGGGTCAATCAGGAAGGCACGGGCGTGCTCATCAAATATCACTGGGAACCGCTCAATCAAGGGATACGCAACCTGCTGCAAAAAGACGCGACCGAGATTCAGGGACTGAACTTCAATCATGCGACGTTGGATCTCTATCACGCTATTGAACAAGGTGACTATCCCGAATGGGAACTGTGCGTTCAGGTGATGGAAGATGGCGAACATCCAGAGCTGGACTTTGACCCACTCGACCCAACCAAGTTGTGGCCGCAGGACCAGTTTCCTTTTCTACCTGTGGGCAAAATGACGTTGAACCGTAATCCCGAGGATTATTTCAATGAAGTGGAGCAAGCGGCGTTCGGGACAGGTGTCCTGGTGGACGGGCTGGATTTCTCAGATGACAAACTGCTGCAAGGGCGCACCTTCTCCTATTCAGATACCCAGCGTCACCGGGTGGGTGCAAACTACCTGCAATTGCCTGTGAATGCACCGAAGAACCGGGTAGCGACGAATCAGAGCGGTGGGCAGATGCAGTATCAAGTGGATCGTGCACCGGGTCAGAATCCGCATGTGAACTACGAACCTTCGTCGCTTGGTGGCTTAAAGGAAGCAACCCCTCGTGGCAAGGAACATGAACCATTGGTGGAAGGTCGACTTGTCCGCGAGAAGATTGAACGTACGAATGACTTTGGTCAGGCAGGAGATACGTACCGGGCATTCGAGGATTGGGAGCGGGATGAACTGATCAGCAATATGGTTGGCGCATTGGCGCAATGCAAACCGGATATCCGGGAGCGCATGATCTCTTACTTCACCCAAGCGGATGCGGATTACGGTCGGCGCGTCTCTGAAGGGTTAGCCTCTGTTCCAACCGATGATAGTGCAACGGTCCAACCGAAACATGAACCAAGTGTCGAGCAAGCAGAGAAACGCAGTCGTGAGACGGACGGTTATTAAGGTAGATTGACAGCGTTTAGACTGATGATTGATGAGTCTGACAACGTTAGTATATGTGAGTATTTTGGATATGCAGATTACGTTCTGGATTAAGCATAGCCCTGATCGTCAAGTTGCCGGTTGCAACTGCCATCAGGGCTTTTTCATGACTAGCTTGAGTGTAATCTCCACTTCAGGATGCATGCAGCTATGTATTTTAAATTAAAAGAAGTTCATATGAGTGGATCGAAGGTAAGACTTGTGCTCGTGGGATGGAAAAGTGTACTTCTATACGTTCATTTCAGATGATTCTTCGTTAAATGAGAGCTATCACCCAATGGAAAGATTACATAATTCACGTGATATTAAAGGCATTGGAAGCTTGCAGGCCTGACCTGCCTGCATGTACCTCCATCTGATCAGATGATTATTGATGATAACGCTTACAACATTTACCATAAAGCTGTGTCCTAGAGATTGCATCTAGCCAGCCGGCATGACCTATCTCATGGGTAACGGTCTGGTACACGGCTACCACATGATCTTCATTCTATTCCCAATTAACCAAGGAGGTTTGCGTAATGAAATTATTCCCATCTACATCCACTCATGCATCTGTACGATCCGAACGTTCTCTGAAATCGAAAATGGCCCAGATCTGTCTGAGTGCCGCGTTCCCTCTATTATTGATTGGTGGTGGATCGGCTGGTGCTGAAGAGCTGATCGAGAGCAGCTTGCAAAATCCCTCTGAATCGGTGGCGACTTCGAATCTCGCACTTGCTGCGGGTGATCTGTATGTGTCTCCTAACGGTTCGGCCAGCAATCCGGGTACGATCAACAGCCCTACGTCACTGGCTAACGCATTAACCCAGATCGCCCCAGGCAAGACCATCTATCTGCGCGGCGGTACTTACAGTTTCTCCGAAACCATTACCATTGAGCGTGGCAATAGCGGCACAACGAGCCAGCGCAAAAACCTGGTGGCGTATGGATCGGAAAAACCGGTATTTGATTTCTCAGCCCAGGCCTTCGCTTCCACCAATCGTGGACTGCAAATGTTCGGAGACTACTGGTTCGTCAAAGGGCTTGAGGTGAAGGGTGCTGGCGACAACGGCATCTTCATCGGAGGTAGTTACAACCGTCTGGAGCAGATTGAAGCTCATCACAACCGGGATACGGGTATTCAAATGGGACGTTATGCTTCCACAGCCGCCAAGAGTGAATGGCCTGCATATAATGAAGTGATTCGTTCCTACTCCCACAACAACTATGATCCGGATGACGGCGAGGATGCAGACGGTTTTGCGGCCAAACTGACCGTAGGTCCAGGCAACGTCTTCGACGGTTGTATTGCGGCCTATAACGTGGACGATGGCTGGGATCTGTATAGCAAAACAGATACAGGCGCCATCGGCCCGGTCACGATCCGCAACAGCATCGCCTATGCGAACGGGGCAACATCAGATGGCACCTCTACCTCCAACAGTGATGGCAACGGCTTCAAGCTCGGCGGCGAGAAGATTGCGGTGAATCACATTGTGGAGAACAGCATTGCGTTTAATAACAAAAAGCACGGCTTCACCTACAACAGCAATCCCGGTTCGATTCAGATGAAAAATAACACCTCCTGGAACAACGGGCAAAGCAACTTTGCCTTCGATAAAGGCACCCATATCTTCACCAACAACCTGTCCTTCCAAGGTGGCGCCAGTGACAAAACGAGCGGAACCGACGTCAGCAGCACCAACGTCTGGTGGAAGAACAAAAAAAGCGAGAACGCCAAAGGCCTGCTCGCCAGCGCAGCCGACTTTGTCTCCCTCGTGCCTTCGGTAACACGTAGCGCGGACGGAACACCTGTCTTGGGCAATTTTCTGAATCTTGCGGGTGGCAGTGATTTGGTAGGGTCCGGTACGCCAGCGGGTAAGAATATTGGGGCGCGGTAGGTGGTAAGTAATAAGATAAAAGAATAATTTAAAAGCAAAGTCCCCTCTCCCCATTCCAGCCTGATCGGTGGTAATGGAGGAGGGGATTTTTGAATTGCTTTGTATTGTCTGCCGCTGGCTTATGAGGTAGATAGATAAATACTCACGGCTTGGCTAAAACCTCAATCATCAGTCTGCCGCCTGTGCGAAAACCTTGCTCAAACGCTGCTTCCACATACATAGATGTGGATTGTCCGATTAAGTCTATCAGTTGTTCCAGAGCATCGTACTCGTTCCCCGTAAGCTGTGTTTTGTAGTCCTGCATCAGGTCCGATATCTGGCGATTGATCTCCTGATACTCAGCTTGCTCAGGATGAATCGACTCGTCCAACCTCAGGTTCCCGTGAAACAAATCTTCGATCAGGTTTGACATGTTATCCTTCATGATAAGATCACCTCAGGAAAATTGTACATTAAGAGATGAGGTGAGATGCGAATTTAGCGGGAAAACCGCTAAATTTCTTAGTCTACTGTGGATAGAACTAAAAGCTTATAACTATAATTTTTTAATAACTAAAAATTCATCTCTCAACTTAAGTTGAAAATTATTGCCAGCCGTCTATTGCGGTCATGTTAAGGAGACACTTGCTAAGTTTCTTTCTTTACACACAAATTCCCAGTACATACTTACTAACCTGGAGATTTGAATAAACTAATTATGCTTCACAATCGAAATTAAAGTTTTAGTCCTTTTATCCCCATGTAAAAGATTTAATAAGTTGTAAAGAGAATAGTAATCCCAATTTTGCAGACTCTCACGTAACATAAAATAATTTAATATAAAAATATTATTCAGAACAGAAATAAATAACTCAAAAAACTTATCACTGTCTATAATTGTTTCTTCATGTAGATGGGAAAAATATTCAACACTAATTACAGGTAAGGATTTAGTGCCTGAATGAACAATAGCGCTTAATTCCTTGTATAAAGTTAACCCTCTATCTAGTGAAGTAAAGTACTCTTTAAATTTATTGTCATCTAAACAACGATGTAAATCTTCGGCAAATTTCCTTTTTGTTTCTCCAAATCTGTAATCTAAAGATTCAAATAAGATAGTCGGATCTTTATCTGACATTAACTGCCTTTCTCTTTCCAGTACGAACTTATAATTTGCTTCTTGTGCTGATCTGAGTAAAAGTAGCGCCGCTCGACATTGTCCAGATAAAAGCGCATAGATTGATTCCAATAATAATGAAAATGTCATATGAAACTCAATATTAAAATATCTTTTTGTCTCAGCTTTATTCTTCAGATAATTTAGCACAAAAATATATCCAAAAATCTTCCTCATGAGAACCTTATTTTTTTCAATGAACTCAATCTTCATCCCATCCATTTGTTGTAACTTTTCAAACTCTTGTTCCATTGTACTAATTAAACTACTCAATTTTCATTACTTCCTTTACTAACTGAATTAAACCACCCTACCACATCGTCTTCTATGTTGTTTATAGATTTTTTTCCTCTTAAATCCGAATTATTTTCTGTTTTTTCTTGCTGCAAGTATAATATTACAAGTTTTATAGAAGCTGAAATCATTAACGAGTCATACTGTTCAAACACATGCTTTAGCAACCTAGATGCTAAATATGGCCTAGCTTTAAATAAATACTCGTTAAACTCCGTTTTAAATACTTCTTTTATGAAAGAAGTCAAATCTTTGTTTCTAGGAAAAATCTCTTTGTTTAATATAAGTTCATATAAGATGCCTAAATACAAACTTTGAGTTTGTTGAAGAGAAAACTTGTTTTTGTTAATTACACTCAATTCTCCAATAAAGTCTCTCTTTTTCTCATTTTTCTTCTCCATCTTCTTCCTCCAACTGCAATATCTTTGCTTTTATTTCAACAATTGCTCTTGACACAGAATTTTTCAAAGCCTCGTGTTTACTACCACTTTCATCATATAATGAGAACTTCAAAGGTACTGACGATTGATATGGTATTTCAGTCTCGAAAAAAATTTGAGGTATTGTTCTCTGCAACCTTTCTTTCAGTTTACTGGCTATTGGCATATCATGTGTTAATGTAAACAATACTCCTAACGATCTAATAGTCGTACGATTTAAATCTCTTCTATACATACTGTACATCCTTAAGATGGCTGATTTTTTCTCGTGATTTTCATAAAAAGTTGATTTCACTAAATTTTCTAATAGGCCGATACCTACACTTGAAAATAAGTCTACCTTACTTGGAATTATGTAATAGTCTGAAGCAAACAAACTAGCTTGGGTAAGTATTGTCCAGTTAGGGGGGCAATCAATGATGATATAATCATATACTTCTCTAAGTTTGAAGGCTTGAATGTGATCTTCTAGAACATTGTGTTTTCCACTAGTGTCACCATATAAGGATTCGAACAAATCAAGGTCACCAGGAATTAAATCTAAATTGTTTTTTATACTATAAATTAAAGATGGATTCTGTAGTGGATCAACTATGCCTTCATGAGTAAACAGTGTTCTTACTGTAACTCTTTTTTCCTTTAATCTATTGTATATTAGTTGTGATGATATTTCTTTTTTATAATTCTCATCTTGACTAAGTTGATCATCTGTAGATTCTTCATATGTAGTGTTTGAGATTTCTTCATATTTCTCTTTTAACTCTTCAAGAGTGTCATTTAGTAAACCAGCCTCAATTTCTTTTCTATGATGCCTGAATTGATGATTCAACAAAGCTTGAGTTGCATTAAACTGTGGGTCCATGTCAATAACTAAAACTTTGCTTCCATCTCTCGAAAAAACATCTGCAATATTAATGGCGGTTGAAGTTTTTCCTACGCCACCTTTTAGGTTAATAAATGAAATTATCTGATTCTTACCTGTATTCATTGGTACACTCCTCACTATAATAGTAAATTAAGTTCCTTCAGACATTAAATTCGACAGAATTATGAATGTTCCTCCTAAGTGAGATAAATCATATTTTGCTTACAGTTACTAATTTACCGCTTTAGAACGTTTTAACAATATCAAAGATTGGAAGTCAATTAAAACGTCCTAAAATCTTAATTGGGTTTAAGTTCTTTGAAGTCAAATCCGATATATCTTTTAAAAAGAAAAATTGAAACGTGGTGAATTATATTGTTCGAACCTTTAAAAGATAACTGGTCGTCCATTTTAATTTTTCTTCTTTCTCCAGTAGGTGTTACTTCTTTAATATTATTATTATCATCAAATAAACATGAAAGAATTTTATTTACACCTAAGAAAAATCTTTACCGATTGATAACTAAGATTGTAACCTTGTCAGCAATTGGAACTTTATTGGCTACGTTAATTACTACATTTCTTACTTATCTATTGAATAATAATATCTTCGAGTTTTCAACTTTATATTTTATTATTGTCTTTATTACATATTTTATTTTTATGAGTTCAATTCTTAGTTTTACGGAAAGGAAACACAAAACCTACCATTGGATCTACCTTGAAAAGTATCAATATGAGCCTTTATTGATTCTTAAAATAACTTTTAATAATAAATTACTTGTGTCATCAATTCCAACAATAGGAGATAAATTTAACCAAGGTTATATTATTCTCGAAGATATTTCGATTTTAGAGAATCAAGAAATTTTCTTTATTGGTCCTAAAAATATCAACTGGTTTAAAACTAATCAACCTGGTTTTAATGATTTGTTGATTGCAGTTAATAAATTCAAACCCAGGAGTTAAGAAAGTCCCTATTGTCAGCAACTTTGGAATGCTATTATTCACACCCGATTAGGAATTTCTAATAACACAGTACTCATTGCGATTGTTTTTGATTACCAATCAAAGCTTTTCTGTCTATCCGATAAGAAGTTGCAGTAGGCTTCTCCATGGATCAGCTTCACTTACTTACGCAGTGTGTCACCTTCATCTTTGGGCTTTCTTATTCCGTTCGTTCAGTCTTACCAAGCCTACAAAGTCTCATTTAGAGAATCGGCCCCCTATTTTCGCCAAGATCTTTTAGGGCAGTTGCAGCTCCATTTCTTACTAGAGGTTTCTTAATTTCGTTTAAGGGATTAGTAAAGATTTCCTTATTCGTTATGTTTCTTTGCGGACGTGTCAAGTGTCTCCTTACAGTATGTACATCCAACCCATAATTGTACATATTGTAAGGAGGCTATTTTACTTCTTTTTGTATGAAAACATAAGCACTCCCATCCGATAACTCTTCTCAAAAACCAAAGTTTAACCGATCAAAGCTTCTGACAACCCTCACATCTGTAATCTTATGCTCTGCCATATATTGAGAAACTATTTTCCTGTATAGTTGGGTTAAAACATTTTTCTCTTCCTGCCAATCGGGGCCATACTGTAAAAGCTACTTCCTTTTCTGAGTTGTTTCGTGCTAAAAAACAAGCCTTCGTCACAGGGAATACAGACGATTCAAGGGGCGATGTTGAATAACGAAATAGGATGTTATACTTGATGTACAAAAACTTAATTGCAATAATTTCAATGTTTTTTCGACATATACAAAATGCGGAATTAGAACAATCACATATCGTAGTGCAGATTATAGTTTACATAAGCAATTCGTAGTATTTAGCCTTAAAGTTGATTGGAGGAAAAGATTCATGAATATAGTAATTGAGAAGTTAAAAGATACAGATATTGAAGACTTGTATGAATTCGAAATCGAAAACAGAATTTTTTTCGAAGAAATGGTACCGTCTCGAGGAGATGATTATTACATACCTGAGGTTTTTAAAGTAAGGAATGAATCTCTACTTGATGAACAAGTCAAAGGACTCTCCTTTTTTTATTTAATAAAAGACGAAAATAATTCTATTCTAGGAAGAATAAATTTAGTTGATATTGATGATTCCGATAAAATAGGATTTCTCGGCTATAGAGTGGGACAAATCCACACTGGAAAAGGTGTTGCTAAAAAAGCATTAAAATTATTACTTAATACGATAGTTGATTTAGATATAAAAGAAGTTAAGGCAAAAACAACCACTAACAATATAGCATCTCAAAAAGTTTTAGAACAAAACGGATTCGAGTATACAGAAACTAGTGATAAAGAATTTGAAATGAATGGGCAAATGTTAAAATTCATTACTTATACATGGACAAATAAATCATTATTCTAATCACCAATCGGACGCGGCTGTTTAAGCTGAAGATCATAAGCCAAATTCCTCGTTCAAGATACTGAGGGGTTAGGCTTTTTTTGTCTTTTAATATCTATTTTTGATAAGTAATAGAATTAATTTATAAACTTGACTGTGCCAATGATTAGGTGTACTATATGTTTGTATAAATGGAATATATTACAATTTAAATATTTATTTTGGAATCTTATATTTTCAAGAGGTCTATCCGAGCCTATCATAACTAAGATATCAATGCGTATAAATGAGTTTTACATTTTGTCTGCAACACATAATCATTGGCAGGCATTCATTTTACATATACATTCCTACTTCATAGAGTTTTCTAGCCTGTAGAGTTCTCCCTCCTTTATTTCTTTTTCAGTAAAGAAAAAAGGGGAAGAACCATCTCTTTAAAAGAAAGGAGGGAAAGAGGCTTTAAGCTGCAAGCAGGTCTATTTATCATATCCGCATGTTTTTGTTAAAGAATACCCATAACAAGAAAGGTGGAATTTATTACTATGAGAAAATTGATTAGTTTAGCTCTTATTCTTGTTCTAGTGCTTTCGTTTAATGTAGCTGCCTATGCAGACGGTGATATGACTCAAGCCAAACCTATGACAAAGGAAGGAATTATTAATTCCAAAGAATTCCGTGAAGCTGTGAAAGCGGCTAAAGCTGAATTTGAATCGCAGAAGGCTGATAATGCGGGTGGTCCAGTTCTGTTTGCGCCTGCTCCGAAAGTATCTCACATTAATGTATATGGTGTCGTATCTCCTAATGGCGGTCAAGAAATTTACGGCTTCAATAACAACCCCCTATCCACGACCAATGATCATGGTGGGGCTTGGATTCAGTGTATTACTTTCCAAATCGGTTATGACAGCAGTCACTACGGCACACTCGCCGGCAATACAATGACAAACAACTGGTCTGAAGCTATTGATCTGGACGGTGACCGTGTTGTAGATGCTTGGGCCCATTCTTGGGTTTATGAAGCGCCTAGTACAGGGGGACAATTTGTAGGTACGGTCTATTCCATTAATATTCCAACACAGTGGACCGCTTGGATTAATGTTCGCTAACTGGAAGGATGTAATATGAATATTGGAGGATTTGGCTATCCTGGTTCTATCCTGAGGAATACGGAAAGTAAGCCCAAAAGCTCATCAGCTTTGGACATGGATTTAATAATTCTTGATCAGGCGCAGGGATATACATCCCCTGCGTCTTTTCTCTTTGTGACCTTAAAGGGTCGACTTTTTATAGGAACCCACCGTTGCACTGTAGGCTACTTTCCCTCTGCTTGTATAAAAACAAACGTACTCTCGTCGGATCGTTCTTCTGAAAAAGCGAAATTCAACCGATCAAAGTTTCTTACATCCCTCACATCTGTAATCTTATGCTCTGCCATATAACGTACCATTTCACCTCTGGCCATCTTGGCCCAGGTTGCCTTTTCAACAAGCTTCCCATTGACCATTTGTCCGAATACACAAGTAATGAACCGGGTTTCCTCACTCAGAAAAGGTAAAATATTTTTGCTATACTCTTTGGAAGCTAGATTTAGGATGTAGTTGCTTTCTGATTGAAGCTGATCTGCGAGTTTGCTACCCCAGAATTGATAGAGCGATTTGAAGCCCGGACCTTGCAACTTGCCCTGCATCTCCAACCGATAAGGTGTAACGCCATCCAAAGGCCGTAACATGCCATAAAAACCGGATAATATGCGTAAATGCTGCTGAAGATACTCTAATTCCTCATTTTGAAAAACACCCGGAGCCATATATTGATACTGAATGCCCTCATAGGCATAGATGGCTGGCGTAAGATTTGCTTTTATATTCATATTCTGAATCCGTTCCACGTTCTGTTCGGCGATTGCATCGTTACACTTCCACATCGCTTTGAGTTCGTCATAGGATAACTTTTGAAGCAGACTCAATAGCTGTTCTGACTCGTTTATAAACTGCGGCATCTGTGCGATAGCCATAAGATCGGTATCAATCTTCATCTTTTTAGCTGGTGATATGATAATTCTCATCGTGCTGATCCATCCTTAATCTACCGTTGTTTTTGTCGTTATCCATTGTACAGGATTGGACAGGTGAATCCAATGCCATGGCTTAACTAAATCCCTCATGGTACCTTTGAAAAGACTCAAAATGAACAAGTCAGCCCACGATTGGACCGGCTTGTTCATTAGAATTCAACACATTCAATTGGTGAGAAAGCAAGGCGTGCAACTCAAACCGCTATTAGGGAGATACGCTCCCCGTGCCGCTATTTTGCTCTGTTTTTGTAGTCGGCAATTGAATCATTGGCGTATTTGACCCACTTACATATGGAAGGGCTCCATCCCATTTCTTGATTGTTTCATATTCAACGAGTTGACTTGTTAATGATTGCTGAAGCTCTTTATTTGCTTTAGCTTGACCTTCTGCTTCGATCAATAGTTTGTCTGCATTACCCTGTGCTTCCACACGCTTACGATCTGCTTCTTTCTTGGCGATCTCCAGTTCAGTCGTTTTACGTTCCAGTTCTTGAGAAGCTTCAACACGCTTATCGATTGCTTCTTGAGTCTTAGCGTCAGGCTGAGGAACACCTACGGTAACGTTGGATACAATAAAGCCTAACTCTTTAACATCATCAGAAAAACGTTGTTCGACGTCTACGCCTGCTTCGGATGACTTTTCACCATAAACATCAATGACTGTAAACTTGGAAATACCTTTACGAGCTGCATCACGGAAACGTGTTTTGAGATATGTATCCTCAATTTCTTGAATGCTAATTGGCCCAAATGTATTAAAGATCGAAGATACTTTACTTGGTTCTACTTGGTAGTTGTAAGCAAAATCGATTGTGATGTTTTTCCCGTCAGAAGTAGCGATCTGAATATCTCTGTATTCCACCGTTTGAATTCGGATAGGATATTTTGTCACTTTATCAAACGCTCCAACGAGTTTCCACCCTTGACTCAGTGTACTATCTTTTACGCCTCCATTTGGTGAATACACGACCCCAACATATCCATTAGGAATTCGTGTTAAAAAGAAGGTCACCAGTAACACTCCCACAATAATAACGGATGCAACCGCAATCGCCCCTACTCTAAACGTCTTTGAATTTTTCATCACCATTCTCCTCTTGTTTGAATTTATTGTATTGCTTCAACACTCTACTACCTATTTTATTGAATAGCGGGAACATTAATGACCATAGAATAAATGCTAGGATAAAGATTAAAATGATTCCCCCAATAAATGGCATATCCGTCCTCCCCTCTATGGATATAACCGAGTACAAATTCATAAATGGTAACTAATTATATCCTTCTTTATATATACTTTGTAAATTCGTATTAGGTTTCAAGGATCTTCAGTGCTTGAACTGCTAATAATTTATATCATAGCTTACTACTTCTTATCATTTACAACTCATTTTTAGGTGAGTTTAATCTTTCTAAATCATAATATGGATTTGAAATATGATCTCCAACCTCCATAATTGTCTCTTTAATCTCGTTTAAAATTATTAAATCTATACTATCTTCTTCACTTATAGACTCTTTAATTTTAATAAAACAATTCTTTAAACCAAGGTTAACAACAATAGAGAGTATGATGTCTACATCTTCGTAGGAATTAGTATTCCATAACTTTCTCATTAAGACATCCATTTCATTTCTAGTTCTATCCTCTAAAAGCTCATAAGTCATGATTTGTCGATCTGTTAATTCGGATAGGATTAACAAAAAAACTTTTTTATCAAGAATCTTATTTTTAAAATCTTTTAAAACATTCCTGAACAAAGACAGTAAAACTTCTGTAGGTAACCTATCTGGTAATTTCTCAATATCTCCTATATTCATTTAATCCGTATATGAATATAATCCAAAGATTGATTTTTTGTCTAAACTCCATCCGGACGTAACACTCCATAAAACCGGACAATATCAGAACATACCATTGAAGAATTATGGATCAGGCCATAGTTGCATCCATTGCTCTTCTCTGTAGGTGTATACAAATTCCTGTGGATTGTCCTTTAATTTGACGACTACAGGATACTGTGGCATTTTACTGCGACGAGCAGTGATGCTAATGATATCATTTTCATCCATACCCTTTTCAACGATTAAATACGTTCTTAAACCATCTTCAAGCTCCTTCATATCCTTTTTATATGAGCCATACGATGTGAAAGAAGCTATGACTACTAATGCAAGTACAATCAATGATCCCTTTAGAAACTTCATCTCTATTCACCCTTACGTTATTCAATATTTCCAAAATCTTTGGTACCCTCAATCTTTAAATCAAAATCGCAATCATATTGAAATACTCTTTCGTGTAAAGTTTGGTTAATGTAATCGCCTATACTGCCTACGTGCTGAAAAATCGCTTATAAATTGTGTTCAGAGGAAATGTCGCACTTGGTTTGACAATCTCTCTAAAGCCATTTATAACACTCCGTTCAAGCCACCGAATAACCGCCCTAGAACATCAAAATATATTATGATGAAAGACAATATTATAGATATTGGTAGTATAATCAAAGATTTAAGTCTTTTCGTAGGAACAATAAATAATAAAATAATGACCATGATTAGATATATTCCCATAAGTATTGGGATCAAATAGTAATGAGTATGCTCGGGCAAGTAAGCGTCCCGCAATTGATACCCTTCGGACAGTAGAGCTGTGATTGGAAGGGATAACACTAGACTAGATACAGTTCCATTGCCTCGTGCATACCACATCACATAAGCACACATCGGAGATACTACTGCACACATCCCCCAAAAAATAATTTCTTTCATTGGAACGAAATGTAGAAAAAACACGGTGTATAGATAATAAACAGTTAGTAACGACACAAAAAAGAAGAATACCTTAACTGCTGCTAGTTTAGGAGAATAACTAATAACCGATATGAGTGTGGCAACAAAAATCCAAATACCTAGACGCCCACCAATATCGTCAAATATGGGGTTAATCCCCTGAGCATCCACAAGCTTTGCCGCTAAACCTAAAATCACTCCGATCGTTATCGCACTTACAATTGAAAGGACATCTTGTTTTGTAGTGGATTGGTTTTCAGCTCTAATTTGACTTAACTCTTTATGTATTCCCACTTCAATCCTCCAACTTCCATAATTCCTATATTCTAACACAACCGATCCAGCCTGTAGAATCTGTTCGATCTGTTCCTACGATAAATTTCATTTTTATTCTTCTGAAATGGTTCTATGTATCCACTCATAACCGACCCTGGTCCTTACCGAACAGAAATCCCCACTTTGTCGCATGGGTCCTTATATCTAAATCACTATATCCACTCGTCAATCTTCTATTACCTGAAGTTAGGTCGTTATTCTCATTATCTCAATGCTCCATTTTGCTATGATTATTATTACTTTGACCGTAAATCTATTCCACCAATACCATATCAGGCCATATTATACTCAGATAACAACTAGGTGGGTTGATGATCTTATTTAATTATATTGTTAGAGAGAAAGGGTGTCTCATCCTATGTTTATTGTTCAATTACTGCTCGCTATCGCACTTCTGGGTAGCTCAGGCAGCTCAAATCATGCCACTTCTACACAACTAGAAATCAATCAAATACAGCCTATGGATGCTTCTCCTGGACAAGTCATGGAAACCGGTTTAGAACCTTTCCGGTCCGAACGCAATTATAATGGATGGGAGCCAGAACTCGATCAATTCGAGCAGGCCGCCAGCAGTCTTCAGAACAGGCTATTTGAAAGTGTTGTGTCACCGATCCTATCCAAACCTGGCGATACAGGAATATTTGATTATGGCGGGAATCTGAAATTACTAAAGTCTGTGCCTCTGAATACACGTTTTGAACGTGGCCCACTAACCATTCATATTGTTCATGCCCAATTATTAGAGGCCAGTGACATTCCTGAGGATTCACAGAAAAACATTTCCATTCTAAATCGGGAAGATATCGGTTCCAAGATCACTTATATCAATATCCTCTACACTGTGGAAAATACAACCGATCAGAATATCGGTTTTTACGGCTTAAACTCCGTTCATCCAAACACAGGAAAGCCGATCTCCGCAGATCGCAATTTTATGAGAAAATCATATGTCTATAATCAGTATGATGGCGTAGTTATTGATAATACCAATTACGGTTTGGTATATACTGATGACCCTGATAAGTTGGAATCCATTGAACTTGTGTTCAACAAAGTCTATGACTACGATACTGGAAAAACCATTGTAGAGCCCACTTCGTTGAACATTCCTTTTGCTGTTCAAGAGTAGTGTCAACTAGCTCCATCGCTCATTATGACAAAACTACTACTCTAAAAACCACCCTAATCCATTGAACTGCACCTCCAATTGGTAGTTGTGTCTAACAATTGGAGTGCAGTTCATTCATTTGGAGTGGTTTTTTGTTTATATATCCATGGTATCCAATCTCTTTTCGTATGCAATGCTGCTACGTCCAACCGATTTCTGGAGGCTCATTATTCATATGCCTGATCGAGGATCTAAATTATTTCAATTGAAGCTGACAAAAAATTACTTCAAAATTATAATTGTTACATATTATCCAAAAGAAGTGATGACCAGGAGGGCAAGATGCAATTTCAACCAGTGTATCATGATGGGGAACTATTTTTACCCAAAATCGAATTAAATATGGCATGTAACCAATCGATTGGCATTATAACAGACTTGAAGCGAAAACAGATTTTAATGAATCAACTGCAGGATCGTTCCCAATATTACATACTTCGAGCTCAACAAAACGAGTATACACAATTAACGGTGGAAGAATTAATCACTTTTCTAATCAACGTAACAGAGCGGAATGATCGTGCCACTATGTTATTGGATTATTTCGCTTTGAAAGAAGAACAGAAGGTAAAAATCAAGCATCTAAGCCCATCAAAAAGAATGTATGTGACGTTGCTGCGCGTTTATTTTGCACATCAGCCTACACTCGTACTGGAGGAACCCTATTTTTATTTGGAAGAACAAGATCGTCGCCAGTTTAAACGGATTTTAGATGATCTTTCGAAACAAATACAGATTTTAATTTTAACTTCTAATTTAGAGGATGCTATGATTTCCTGTGATTCAATTTATCGTCTGAATGAATCCGGATTTCATCTGTTGGATATTCGTGATTCAGAAGAGGACAAGCAAACAGTGCAGGAACAAGATCGAGCCAATATAACCCTGCAGAAGATTTATACGAAAAAAAATGACAAAGTGATTTTATTTAATCCGCCTGAAATTGATTACATAGAAAGTATGGATGGTTCAGTTCTTGTCCATGTAGGTGGAGAAAGTTTTATCTGTGCGCTGACGCTGACCGAGCTCGAGCAGAAATTGTTTAACTTCGGATTTTTTAGATGTCATCGATCGTATATTGTTAATCTACAGAAGGTAAGAGAGATTATTACATGGACGAAGAATAGCTACAGCTTGCGATTAAATACAGGCCAAGATGCGATTGTTCCGTTATCTCGTTCAAAATTACAAGAATTAAAAACACATCTTAACATTTGATTTCCAGGGAAATATCGATTCAATTCAGCAACTAATGGTACCGTTCAGCCGTTGACAGCTACATTTCGGCGGATTTCGATGGTTGGAGGCATGTAATCTTTATATGCTTAAGTCATCAACTCCAAGGAAGTGATATGCATGGATGTTATCCGAGTAGAACGTATTCGAAAAAGATTTAAAAATAAGAATGCATTATCAGAAGTATCTTTTTCAATTCCAAAAGGTGAAATTTTAGGTTTCCTGGGTCCAAGTGGTTCTGGAAAAACAACTTTAATTAAGATTTTAACTGCGCAATTAAATCCGACAAGTGGACAGGCAACTGTATTTAACCAGCCAGTGGAGATGATGCATCAGTCTGCACAGAAGATGCGCTTTGGTATTTTGTCAGATAACAGTGGTCTATATGAAAGATTATCGATAGATGAAAATCTAGAGTTGTATCGCCAATTATATGACCTTCCTAAAACTTCGATCGATACAGTATTGCAGTTTGTAAACTTAAGCGAAGAACGCAAAAAGAAAGTCATCCACTTATCGAAAGGGATGCGTCAGCGTGTTATGCTGGCATGCGCAATTATCCATGAGCCAGAATTATTATTTTTAGATGAACCTACTTCAGCTTTGGATCCGGTAAACTCCACACATATTTATAAAGGGCTACGCTACTTAAATGAGAAAGGGACAACAATTTTTCTAACGACACACGATATGTCAGAAGCAGAATTGTTATGTGACCGTGTAGCGATTTTGTATCAAGGAGAAATCCAAGCTATTGGCTCGCCTAAGGCGCTTAGAAAACAGCATCGGGAAAACGTCGTTTGTGTAGAATTGGTAAACGGGGAAACCTACGAGCTCCCGATGAATGAAGGAACGGCTGAGCAAATTGCCGATTGGATGAAGCGAGGCTTAAATCGAGCGATTGGAATCGAAAGAGCCAAGTTTAGGCGATATCTTTATTAAAGTGACAGGAGGTGAACTGTTATGAGTATCTCGTTAAAACGTGCGCGAGCAATATTTGTAAAGGACTACAAAGAGTTTTCACGCAATTATGGCATTTCCATCATGTTGCTTGTTCCGATTCTATTCGCATTTCTTTTTCGCACTGCAGGCCCTTCTTTCCCTGGGGCAATAGGTTTTCTTCTAAATATTTCGTTTGTGCTCTTAACCTCTTTCGCACAAGCATGTTTGATCGCGGAAGAAAAGGAACGTAACACCTTACGATCATTAATGATGACTCCAGCCACAACGATGGATGTATTAGTTGGTAAAAGCACCTTAGTCTTTGTCATGTCTGCTATTGTTCTGGCTATTGCTACGTATATATTAGGCTATGAGCCACCTAGTATATGGGCATTTGCAATTGCAATCATTCTTTCAATAATTCTATACACAGCAGTAGGAACGATATGTGGTTTATTCTCTAAAACGGTCCTTGAAGCTTCATTATCAATCATTCCTGCAGCAATGGTATTTTCTGCTCCTCCTGTTGCAACAATCTTGTTTGGAGATTTCCCGATTTTTAAAATGCTGGATTATACACCAAGCATTCAACTTGTGACTTTGCTAAATATACCCCATACAGGCTTTACAATTGGAGACCTCTTAAAACCTCTCCTCATTATTTTGATATGGACGGTTGTATTAACAATTGTGTCTGTTATTTTGTATCAACGGAGGTTAAAGGATGAGTAGCCACTCCTCGCCTACACAACCAAAATATAAAACAAACCCCGGTACACGTCTGCATTCAGCAGCGTACAGCCGAGGTTCACCATTATCATTTCAAATATTACACTACATATCTCTACTTAAACTCATCTTGTAAAATCATGCTGCCCAATAGTCAGCAACGTCGGCCTGCTCTTACTCCACACTGAAGTGGCAATCTTCGGATTGTAATAATACAGCGCTCCGTTCGTCGGATCAGCCCCATTCAAAGCCTTGCGAGCAGCCCTGTAAGAGGTCTGGGTTGGCTTGGTATTAAACTGGCCATCGTCTATAGCCGTGAATTGTCCTTTCTGGAAAATAACCTTCGAAATAGACGACGGGAATTCACTCGAATGTACCCGATTCAACACAACCGCTCCTACAGCGACTTGCCCTTCAAAAGATTCTCCGCGCGCTTCACCATGGATCAGCTTCGCCAACTGGCGTAACGTCTCGCCTTCGGCTTTGGCCTTTTTGTTCAGCCTATTCAGCGTCGCTGGACCTGCAACGCCGTCTGCACTCAGTCCCTGCGCCTGCTGGAACTTGCGGACAGCACCTTTGGTGATGGTACCGTAATATCCAGTCATTCCGGCGTCAAAGTACCCCAGATCGCTTAATTGCTCCTGCAATTGCAGTACATGCTCGCTGCGAACGCCCTGTTCCAGCTTCTGTGCTCCCGCTGAAGGAGCTGCCACGGTTAATCCCAGAGTCAATGCGCAGGCACCGAGAAGCATGCTGACCCTCCCTGCTCTTTTGCCAGCCGTGTTCCCCTTCCCATGAGTGACTTTCCGACTGACAGTGATAGGTTCCATGTTGTCAGCAAACGTTAATTGATCCAACCCCTCATTTGTGCTATCAACTGTAGTCCGTTCATTACTGTTCATATGGCTTCCCACCTTCATCTCTTTCATCTCACTCACGCTATCTAATTCACTTATCATATTCTTTTCATTGATTTCATTCGCCTGATCCATTTCAATGTTGTTCTTCATCATTCCATTAACCTCCACTTTTCTGAATCCAGATCCCACTTCTTTCCCCGAATCCTCACGGTTGGACATCCCGAGTGTCATTATAGGATATAGAAAAAATGAAGTCTATCGGACCGATGACGCAGTGAAAAAACGACGCTGAACATAACAAAAAGAGGCATGAGCCCATGGTCACACCATGGTCATACCCCTTCTTGTATCAACCAAATACCGCTTGTCCAACCCGTTATTTCCGTAGGCAGGCAGACCCGTACAAAAGTTGCGTTGTATTTATTGACAATTACTCGGCCAGTTCCTGACCCTTCGTTTCCCGGCCCCAGAACAGTACAGCCGCTGCGCCAATGAGGATTGTCACGAAGAAAATCGTGAAAATCAGGCTGATTGCCACTTCGCGCTGAACCAGCATACCGACCATTAATGGAGCAAGTACACCACCGATTCGGCCAACCGATGTGGCAAGTCCAACACCTGTCGAACGAACGGAAGTCGGATACAATTCGGGGCTGTAGGCGTACAGACCACCCCAGGCTCCCAGATTGAAGAAGGAAAGACAGATCCCCGCAGTCAGGATTGTCGCTTCCGTTGTTGCCAGTCCAAACGCAATCGCACTGAATGCAGTTAAGGTAAGATACACAACCAGTACGAACTTGCGACCGTAACGTTCAATGAAGTACGCCGCGGTGAAGTAACCTGGCAGCTGTGCGATCGTCATGATCAGCACGTATTGGAAGCTTTTAACCAACGTGAATCCTTTTGCCATCACAACCGAAGGTAACCACAGGAACATACCATAATAAGAGAAAATGACGGTAAACCACAAAATCCAGAGCATCAACGTTGTACGGCGATGTGGTGCTGACCAGACGGTAGCCACTTTTTCGCGGAACGTGATTTTATGAAGTTTGGTATGATTCTTGTACCGCGGCGGGTCCTGAATGGCACGACGCAGATACAGTGCATAGAACGCCGGAAGTGCACCAATGGCAAAAGCAATTCTCCATCCGTACTCCGGGATAACAAAGTTTGCAATCAGCGCGGATACAATCCAGCCCCCTGCCCAGAAACTTTCCAATAATACAACGGCACGTCCCCGTTCCGCTGTAGGCATCGACTCCGATACCAGTGTGGATGCAACGGGCAGCTCTCCGCCAAGTCCGATACCTGCAACCAGACGTAGTGCACACAATACAGCAAATCCGGTCGCAAGTGCAGATAGACCGCTTGCAATCGTAAAGATTAGCAAGGTCCACATCAGAATAGCTTTCCGTCCAAATCGGTCCGCAAGTGCACCTGCAAGCAAAGCACCTAGCGCCATACCGATGGAGTTAATACTCGTAAGCACGCCGACTTGTCCGGGACTGAGACTCCATTCCTTGGCGAGTGCAGCCACGATAAAGGAGATCATACCAACTTCCATCGCATCAAACAGCCAGCTCATGCCGGCACTGAACAGCAGCTTGCGCTGCTTGGGATTCCGCAATACTTCCAGTTTGCTCATCACTTATAGCTCCCTTGATCTCTATGTAGTCATTCTGACACTAAATCATTATTATGCAGAATGCTCCAGAAATCAATGCAAAATAAGCTTTTCCTTCCGATTTCTGCGATACCTCACCCCTTGAGTGAACCCGCTGTCAGACCTGCTACAAAGTAACGCTGGAGTATAAGGAACAGCGCAATCATCGGAATGGTCGTTACCAGTACACCCGTAAGCATCATCGGATAGTTCGTCACGTATTCTCCGCGGAACTGCATAAGCGCGAGTGGTAACGTTAGCTTGGACTTACTGCTGAGCATTAACATCGGAATAAGCAAGTCATTCCAGACCATGACGAGCAGGAACGTAGCCGTTGCCGCCAGTGAAGGTGCAGCGAGTGGCAGTGCAATCCGGGTATAGAGTCTCCATTCACTTGCTCCATCCATACTACCCGCTTCCAGAATCTCCGAATTGAGCATGCGCATGAAACCTGTCAGCATAAATACAGAGACAGGCATCAGCATCGCGGCAGATACCACAATCAATCCCGTGAGACTGTCCGACCACCCGAGTGTACGTGTGAGAGAATAGATCGGCAGCATACTCACTTGAGAAGGAACGATCAACCCTGCTACGAACAGAGCAAACACGATTTTTCCTACACTTCCACCCCAGCGGACAATGGCGTAAGCAATCATGCTACTCAGCAACAACTCAATGGCAACCGTACCAAGCGTCACGACCAGACTGTTCCCGAAATATTGCCACATCGGCTGATTGCGGAACATGCCAGTGATGTTATCCCACGTAAACGGGTCCGGCCAGCTGAATGGACTGGTGAAGAAGTTGCTGCTTGTTTTGAACGAGGATACAAATACAAAGTACAGCGGCACCAGAATCAGCAGCGCGTACACTAATAGGATCAGGCGATTGAACCATTTTAAAAACATGTGAACTCCCTTCTGCCTCGGTTGCAGGATGAATGCTCCAACATCAACCTCAATAACTTACCCGGTCGGCACGCAGTGCCTTGAACTGCAACAGCGTCAAGAGCGCGAGCAACACCAGGAAGATCATGGAACCGGCAGAAGCCAGACCAAATGAATAGCTGCCAAAGGCGGTATGATAGATATATGTTGTCAAAATTTCAGTTGCGTAGTTCGGGCCTCCGTCCGTCATTGTGAAAATGAGGTCAAATGCCTTGAACGACTGAATGGTCGTATAGGCCACAACAATCGTTGCCGAAGGTGCCAGCAGTGGCCAGGTCACGGTACGAAATACCTGCCATTTGCTGCCGCCGTCCATACGAGCCGCTTCATACAGTTCTGCCGGAATACCTTGCAGACCTGCGATGAATACAATCATCATCTGTCCGGCATGGGCCCATACCTGTACCGCAGCGATGGAATAGATGGCGATCTTGGGATCTCCAATCCAGTTACGAGCAATGCTGCTCATCCCAGCTTCATTCAGTCCATAGTTGATCAATCCAATGGATGGATCATACATAAATGCCCAGATCAGTCCAACCGATACGGAGGACAGAATCGCAGGCAGGAAATACAATGCCCGAAGCACAATGCGTGTCTTGGTATTACGTACCAAGAGCAGAGCCAGGACAAGTGAAATAAAGGTTTGTGCAATAACAACCGTTAACATGAACTCCACGTTGTTACCAAAGGCTTTGCGGAATACGATGCTGCTGAGACTGTCCTTGTAATTATCCAGCCCTACAAATGCATACGACGGGGATACCCCATCCCAGTCCGTAAAGGAATAGAACAGCCCCGTCAATGTAGGAAGTACGAACAATCCAACGTACAGCAGCAATCCGGGGATCAGAAACAGGGATAGCTGAAGACGGTTTTTCATCGTTTATTTCCCGATATGCTGATCAATGATCGCTTGTGCCTGCTGTGCTGCTTCTTCCGGAGAAGTGCCGCTTAGTACAGCCTGGATGGAGTTAGTTACTGCTTTTTGATTATCTCCGTTCAGGATGGTGAACCGTGGCTGGAACACGGTCTTTTTGGTTGCCCATTCTCCGGCTACCTGAAGCTCAGGCGTATCGTACTTCACACCATTCACCGTTACATTCTGTCCCGTTTGGTTGGCATAGTTACTCGCTACATCGGGATTGCTAAGGAATTCGAGGAACTTCTTCGCTTCTTCTGGATGTTTTGATTTGCTGTTCACGGCGAGCATGAATGTGGTCGTATGCACTCCTTCATACTTCGCTTGATCGGCACTTACGGTAATCGGTGCAAGTAGTTTTTGCTCCAGATTTGGATTCTGCTGCTTATTCTGAGCCAATTGATATGATCCACTTGCCAGCATCGCTGCTTTCTCTTGAATAAACAGTGCGCCCGCCGCAGGGTCTTTGGTACCCAGTGCATCCTGCTGGAAGTAACCTTTATCGTTCAGTTCCTTGATTTGAGTCAACGTTTTCACCCAGAACTCATCCGTCAGTTTGGCTTCGCCCGCTTCTACTTTGGTAAAAATGTCGTCACTCGGTGCATTGTTCATCACCATTGTATTCATGAATTGTCCTGGACCAATGTCCGCTCCGGCAAAGGCAATCGGAATGATGCCATTGTCTTTCAGCTTCTGGCAAAGTGCCAGGAAGCCTTCCCAATCGGTCGGCGGCGTCAAGCCATATTGTTCAAACAGTTTTACGTTAAAGATTGGATCGTTATATACGAGTTGATACGGGATCGCATATTGCTTGCCATCGTGCTGTCCTGATTCAATCAGCTTTGAATTGTAGGCAGTCAGAAACGATGATCCGGTCAGATCCGTGAACAAGCCGGCTTTGGTGAATGCTTCAAACTGTGCACCTGGGAAGGATGCAAATACATCCCCTACCGAACCGTCGCTGATTTTGGATTGAACGGTGGATTGGTATTGATCGGAGGGCAGCGTCTGCATCTCCACGTTGATGTTCGGATTTGCTGTCTCAAAAGCGTCAATGGTTTTATTCAGTGCTTCCACATCTTCTCCACGCCAGTGCATGAAGCTGAGGGTCACTTTGCCTGAACCAGAGGAGCCGTTCTCTCCAGATGACGCGTTATCCCCGCCGCCGCAAGCTGACAGCAGGATGGACATCACCAGCATACTGACAAGCGGCAGGATCAATTTCTTATTTTTTTTCATGAAAGACGACCTCCTGAGGATGATTAATATTTTATAAGTTCAACTAAAGAATGTTTATACTGACCACTCCGATGACAGAATAACCTTCCAATCGCTGTTATCCCCAGATTTATTTGATTTCCTTTTATAAAAGGAAAAATCCGGGGATAAAGGCGAACGCTCCGCTTCTTCACGTTATTTCTGTCCTCTCCGTTTTCGTATAAAAAAATTAGTTGAACTTATTTAGTTAGTAGTAATTTGATGCTGCTTCTGTCTTGTTTTCCATTTCTCGCGAATGATCGGCATCACGGTCCGTCCGAAGATTTCTGCCTCTTCCAGATGCGGGTAACCGGACAGAATGAAGGTTGTCACGCCCAGATCTCCATATTCCATCAAACGCTCTGCGACCTGTTCGGCTGTACCTACAATGAGGATCGCACCGCCGGAACGCACAATGGACAAGCCTGTCCACAGGTTGGGACCTACGACAAACTGCTGCTTCTCGGACAGTTCCCGTAACTCATTCTGTCTGCGTTGGTTGGTTGCATCCGTCTCGGCAAAAGTGGCTTTGGCTTTTTCAATCGCTTCTGGTGGTACTTTGCTAATAATCTCCCAAGCTGCTGCCCATGCTTCTTCTTCGGTATCCCGAATGAGTACCTGAGCACGCATGCCGTAACGGAGCTGACGATCTTGTCCGGTTTCCTCTTTCACCTGCTGTCGGATGACCTCAATCTCTTCGATCTGCTCCTGAATCCAGTTATGAGGCTCGCCCCACATCAGGAACGTATCTGCATGTTCAACAGCGACCTTCTTCGCAATTGGTGAACTTCCTCCCAGATAGAATGGTGGATGCGGATTTTGCACCGTCTCCGGCATGCCTACCGGTCCTTTGAAATTGTAATACTGGCCGTTGAATTCAGGATCGGGATTGCTGGGTGCGTCTGCACCAGATTTTGAACCACTTCCGGCAAACTCCGTCAGATTCAATCCTTTCGATTGAGTCCATGAACGTTTCATGACTTCCATATATTCGCTCGCCCGCACATATCGTTCATCATGCGCATGTGCCAGTGGATCGCCGAGTTCCTCCAGATCTCGAACAGAACTGCCTGTCACCACATTGATCATGGCCCGACCACCAGAGAGCTGATCCAGTGCCGCTCCCATGCGTGCAGCGAGTACTGGAGTAACCAAACCCGGGCGAATGGCGACAAGTGGACGCAATGTCTTAGTGTGACTCATCACAGCCGAGCCAACCACCCATGCGTCCAGACAGGCTCCCCCAGTTGGAATCAGTACAAATTCGAATCCTGCCTTCTCCGCCGTCTGTGCCACATCAATCAGATAATCCAGACTCGGCTCCCGCTCCGGGGCAACCCCTACATACTTACCATCTCCTGCTGTAGGCAAAAACCATCCAAACTTCATATCTTCCTGTTCGCTCACAAAAGTCAATCCCTTCTATGAATAAATAAAGTCCCATGTTAAAAAAAGTTACCGTTACGCCTCCTTGACGTTCCCGGTACGAATCGTTCTTCCGATCACTGTTATCCTTGATTTTTTTGATTCTCCTATTTAAAGGTAAAAATTCAAGGATAGCTTATGCTTCCGATGTAGCTTTCTTTCAGAAAGCTTTCAGGCGACCGCTTCGCTTCTTCAGAATCGATTTCGTCCCCTCCACTACGTTGGCATCTCTTGAAACTTATTTTTAAAGTACGCCTAATTTCTGATCATTTTATTCGTATCAAAGCTCCAAATGCCGATTAATTAACTTGGTTTAATAGGTATGGACATCATAACAATTGATTTGTCTGTGAGCAATGTCATTTCGCGGCAACTTCATTTTGTCATTTTGTGGTCTTTTCTCAGATTTAGGTCTTCGTGATCTTGAATATATATAAAACCCACCTGTATAATAGGTTATAAGCGAAAATTTTAGAATGTACAGACTATACTTATACAATAAAGAGGTGTTCCTGATGACCGAGAGCATGAAGGAGGACCACCATGAGTTTTTGGAACTTATTTTCTTCACGCCATCTGAATTCGAGAAAGCTGGTGGCGCCTGGCCGATTCGCATCGGACGAAATATAGCCAAGACCAACTATCATATTGGCCCGCGTACTACGCCTTATCACTATTTGCTATTTGTGCTGGAGGGGGAAGGTACATTCATACAAAACGGACAGCGTCACGCCCTTCGAGCCAGGGATGCGTTCTGTCTATTTCCGCATGTTACCCATGAGTACTGGACGGACCCGGAGGACACGTTGCAGAAAATATTTATTGCCTTTGACGGCGCACATGCAGCCGAGCTACTGTCTCGAATTGGACTTACACCCGACTCACCGTACCGTTCAGGTGTACTTACCCAGGAGACTGCAAGTGCCATGCGCTCGTTCATGGAGGATGTTCGCAAACCGCAGGATGGAGCGAGTGATCTGGGACGACTCACCCGATTTCTAAACCTCTTCGACCGGATCGCCCGGTCTCCCGCAACCAAAGGATTGCAACCGGATTCAGCCACGCCTTGGCTTCAGAAAGGCAAGGAATACATGGACATTCATTTTGCAGGCGGCATCTCCGTGGAAGGTGTGTCCGCTCATGCGGGTGTGGATCGAACCCATTTTGCCAAACAGTTCCGCAAAGCCTATGGTCTGTCCCCTGTGCAATATATCCAACAATTGAAAATGAATCAGGCCAAACGCCTGCTGGTGCAGACGCCGCTAAGCTTAACTGAAGTGGCTCATTCCGTAGGTTACCCGGACTTGTTCTCCTTCTCCAAAGCATTTAAAAAGCAAGTCGGTCTGCCGCCCAATCGCTATCGCACAGCGGAGAGCACGAAAGAATGAGGGAGCGACCTTTCGCTCCCCAGCCTATAATCCTCCATGCCTCATGGACCACGCCTTGTGTACGGTTGTGTACGATACCGCGTCTACCAAATTGCAATAGACTCCTGAGTTTCATATCCTGCACATCCTAGTGTTGCAAAACCCATTACTATATAAATTGAACTAAACATTTACACGAGAACGTAGAGGACAGAAATAACCTGAAGAAGCAGAGCGTTCGCCTTTATCACCAGATTTTCCCCTTTGTAAAGCCGAATATAAAAAATCTGGGAATAACAGCGATCAGAAGGTTGTTCTGTCATCGGAGTGGCAAGTGTAAATTTTCTTAGTTCAATTTATATAAATCCACCACCAAAGAAGGCAAGCCCCCTCTACCCGGGACTTGCCTTCTTTCTATACTATAGTCTTGACGTACGTACCATGAATCAGGAACTTGTTAACATTGACGTAACGCTATTCCTTCTTCTCATCCTTGCGCGCAAGTGGAATACCGTTCTCCTTCGCGTACCATGCTTCATAATGATGCACAGCTACACCTGCAAATGAAGAATGAGAGGTACCGAGATCAAACACCTTTGCCATCTCTTCATTCATATTGCTAACCGGTTTACGGAAAAAGGTCAGGTGATCCCCCTCGTGTGTATCCGCGAGTTCCGCTCCGATCCAGACTTTCTTGCCGAGATCATCCGCTTCGTCCAGTTCTTCCTTGGATAGATCATACATCTGCTGTCCGCTATCCCGGTAAGCCATAATAGCTACCGCATCGAAGTGGGAAATGACCCAGCGACTGAATGTACCCTCACCTTCAGCCGACTGACGGGCATCAAGCCAGAACGGAATGGCAGCGCTCATGTACAGTCCGGCATCCTCGCCTGCTTTTGTCCAAGCCTTCATGTTGTTCTGCCATTCTGCAATGACGCTGCTCTCCTCGTTCTCCCAGCGCTTCAGCTGATACGGCTCCACATCCAGTTGAATGCCTTCGAAGCGTTCATTCTTGGCCGAAGCTGCATTGTATGCTCTTACTCGCTCGATAAAAGCAAGTCCTTCATCCCGCTTCTCCTCATAGGCCCAGTCTGCATGACCGTTAAGTCCATGCACTTCAATCTCAGCCTGTCGGGCAGCCGCAATGAATTTGCGGTATGTTGCATCAGGCACCTCATCCTGGATTTGCAGGAAGATGGTATCCACGCCCTGTTCTTTGGAAAAAGCAATAATCTCAGGTGTCTGCTCTGCAATAATGGACGCGTCCCACAGCCAGGTCGCTTTGTGTTCCTCTGCCGAGAACCATTTGAACATCCAGGACAGAAGCAGCAGGCACAACACCACAGCCAGAATGGCCCATTTCGCCATACCCACCAGTTTGCCCCGTTGCCTCATATATTTCCTCAGACGAGCAACGCTTCACTTGGCTCAAGCACAGGATGCTGTACCGAGTGACCAATCTTGTAGATATGCGGATGTGTGTACGAACGGAACGCATTACGTGTATCCAGAATCGGTACACCCATCTCCGCAATATCAAAGTAAGGCAAATCGCTGTGGTTGGTGATCAGCACGATGCAATCGTACTTTTTGAACTGTTCCAGATTGAACACTTCGCTGTGTACGGTCTCCCCATGCTTGTCCTGGAATGAATCTGCATGTGGGTCGTAGTAGCTTACGTTAGCTCCACTTTCCTTGAACAGTTCATATACTTCCAGTCCTGGTGATTCACGCAGGTCGGCAATATTTGGTTTGTACGACATACCGAGGAGCAGAATATTGGATTTACGTACGGATTTAGCGTATTCGTTCAGAATCGTTGATGTTTTGTTCAATACATAATATGGCATGTTGTCATTGGTGGATTGCGCCAGCTCAATGAACTTGCTATAGAAACGGAAGCCTTTGGCCTTCCAGGACAGGTACATCGGATCAAGCGGAATGCAGTGTCCACCGATGCCTGGGCCTGGATAGAATGGCATGAAACCAAATGGTTTCGTCGCCGCCGCGTCAATAACTTCCCAGATATCAATGCCCATACGGTCGCACATCATCGCCATTTCATTTACAAAGGCAATGTTCACGCTGCGGAATGTGTTCTCCAGCAGTTTGGACATCTCAGCCACTTTTGGTGAAGATACCGGTACTACGGTTTCTACATATTTGCTATATAGCGCTGTTCCAAGTTTCAGGCAGGCTTCGGTTGTGCCCCCGATTACTTTCGGCGTATTAAATGTTGTGAAACGTCCATTGGACGGGTCCACACGTTCAGGCGAGAAGCAGAGGAAATAGTCTTTACCTGCTTCTTGTCCGATCTTGTCCAGCTGCTGCTGGATCAGTTCTTCGGTTGTACCTGGATAAGTGGTACTTTCCAGCGTAATTAGCATGCCTGGTTTCATATGCAGCTTGATCTGATCTACAACGGTCTCGATGTAAGACGTATCCGGGTCCTGATTCTCACTAAGCGGTGTTGGTACGCAGATACTGAGTGCGTCGATCACGCGCAGCATGCTATAATCTGTCGTTGGCTGGAAACGACCGCTTTGCATTACTTTTTTCAACTCATCGGACGAAATATCGTGAATATAGGAATCTCCTTGATAGATACTGTCTACTTTGGACGCATCCAGATCAATTCCGATTACCGTGAAACCTTGATTGACCATTTCCACGGCAAGTGGAAGTCCTACGTAACCGAGCCCGACAACGCCGAGTACAGCTTCTTTATTTTCAATCGCATTCAGTAATGTGTGGAATTGTTGATTCTCCATGATATTCCCTCCGGGCAGTGTATTTTGGTGGTGTTTAAAATCCATATAAATAGATGAGTGTCTATGCTCTAATCTATCTGATTCATAGTGTAAAAAAGCTCTTTCTTTGCACTTCACACAATCAGCTTATTTAATCCGTCTTCTAATGCAGGCAGCGTCTGATTCGGGCATCCAGCTCTACAGGTGAGAATGGTTTGGTCATGTAATCATCCACGCCGCTGCGGAAGCATTGGCTGATCGTCTGCTCGACACGTTGCTCGGTCAACACGACAATTTTGGGCGGATGCTCCATCTCCAGGTTCTGAATATGATGGATGAACGGCAGACCGTCGATGCCATACAGATTCAGCTCGGTGAGCACCAGGTCTGGTGTGACTTTCTCGATCAATTCCAGTGCAGCCAGTCCATCGACGGCTTCATAGGTTTCGTAGCCCTGCATCTTCAACCGCAATTGCAGGAATTCGCGTACCGTAGGATCGTTGTCCACAATCAAAATTCGTTCCGGCTCGTCCGCCGTATTGTCCAGCGTGTAGATATGAATCTCCGACGAATCTACAAGCTTCGAGGACTCAGCCATATGCTGAATAGTTGCCTTCGAAGGGCGCTCCCCTTCCGGGAAACTGGCCAGTGTAATCTGTGGATCGGCACCGGGTACGGTCTCTTGCAATTCATGCTTGATCCGAAGTCCTTCATAATGAACTTCATCCAGTGACAACCCTGGCAGCAGGACGGCAATCGCCTGAGTGGCACCATCCTTCCACACCTGGAAAGCTGTCCCGCTCGTCTGCTCCAGATGTGTCCTGACCTGCTGCTCAGGTTGAGAGTTTCCTGCACAATGGATGAACATTAAGCCGCATGTTTCGGCACCCGTTTCCTTCAATCCCTGTTCTACACTTCGGTACACATTAACGGCAGCCTCACGCTGCAATGTCGCCGTATTTGGCATGTTCTTTTCCACCCTTCTCCTCGATTATCTATATAAGTCCAAAAAATATTATTTACACTGACACTCCGATGACAGAACAACCTTTCGATCACTGTTATCCCCAGATTTTTTTGATTCCTTTATACAAGGGGAAATCCGGGAATAAAGGTGCACGCTTCGCTTCTTCAGGCTTTTTCTGCCCTCTCCGTTATCGTGTAAATGTCTAGTTGGACATATAATTGCTTTGATTATTCTTTACTTAAGCGGCTTCGCTTGTTTTCTTCTCATCCTCGGACCAGCTTTGACGTGTCATAGTACCCCATGAGTTGTTGTTTTGCATGAACTGCACATGTCCCTGCAATCTCCACAGTACGCCGAGCTGATGGTAACCCACGAATTTCAGCGCGGAGTAGACCAGCATTTTGACCAGATCGGAGAGCTTGTTGTAACGTTTGAAAGCAATCTCCTCCAGGACAAGTGCGCCTACACTCAGCAGATAACCACTCACAAAGTTCAGCAGTCCGAACAGAACCAGAATCGGCCATTGCGTCATATCCAGAAGGACATATCCAGCGAGAGCCAAAAGTCCGGTAATCCGGAAATATGGGTTGAGCGCTTCAAAAAGGACGTTATATGGCATGGTCACCATACCCATAACCTTATATTTTGGATTGAACAACATGCCGCGATTCTCAATCATGTTCTTCAGGTTCCCACGGCCCCAGCGCTTGCGCTGACTGGACAAGATCCGGTAGGAATCCGGTGCCTGCGTCCAGCACACGGCCTCAGGGCAGAAGGCAACGCGATACTTCAATTTGTTTTCCAGCATATAACGGTGAAGTTTGATGATGATGTTCATGTCTTCCCCAGGATAACCATCCCGGTATCCACCCACGGCGATTACAGCATCCTTACGGAACATGCCGAAGGCACCGGAGACAATGATCAGACCGTTCATGTGACTCCAGCCAATCCGTCCGCCCAGGAAGGCTTTGAGATATTCGATCGACTGGAACATGGGCCAGATCTTGCGTGGCAGCGATACATCTTGCACTGCCCCGTTTTCAATTTTGCAGCCATTGGCGATCCTTACATCTCCACCGATGGCTACCGTCTCTTCCGGATTCTCCATATACATGCGTGCCATGCGGATCAGGGCATCCTTCTCCAGCAACGAATCGGCATCGATGGAAGAGATTAGCGGATAATGAGACAGGTTGATCCCGGCATTGAGGGAATCGGCCTTACCGCCGTTTTCCTTGTCAATGACATACAGATCCGGGAACTCCGGGTTATGATAGATCCCACGAATTTTCTGACAGGCGATCTTGCCCCGAATCTTCGTATTGGGTACTGGCTTCAGCCGATATTCCTCCAACAGGATATTCAGCGTGGCATCACTGGAGCCATCATTCACGACGATGACTTCATATGTTGGATAATTCAGCGTCATCAAGCAGTTCACATTTTCAATAATCGTCAGTTCCTCGTTGTATGCCGGTACCAGCAGAGAAACGGAAGGTACCAGTTCCGAGCCTGACAATGTATTGTATTTGGAATAATGCGACCGCCGGAAGATCGTCCAGATATTACGGAATGATAAGGCCAGAATGGAAAAGTAGAGCGTATTGACGAAAACAACATAGTAGATTGCGACCATGCCGTAGATTAATAGTAGATCCCTAAGCAGTGTAATCCCCTCCTACCGTAGCGACACCTGTACGTTTCTTGCTCGTTCTGTTCTCTCGTACAGGGCCAAAATAGCGATCGTACAGCAGTCTTTTTTTGTTATGTGCAATCATCTGCTCTACAGCTCTGTCATCGGTTCTCGTGTGCTGCATGGTACTCTCAATCTGCTGCATCGCAATCTCGCGCTCAGCAACTGTACCTTGCACCGCAGCCTGACACAGCGCTTCGAATCCCGGTTCGCCGAGCTTGCTCAGACTCTCTGCACTGTTATATCGAACTCTCCAGTCTTCATCCCGCAGCGCTTTGCGCAGCAATGGAATGCTGCCAGATGCATGCTTGGAACCAAGCGCTTGTACCACTTCGGCGCGAACTTCCGGGTCGGGGTCCTGGATCAGCTTCAGAATCGTCTCATCCCGGAGCGCCGGACTTGCGCTAAGATACAGTTTCACTGCTTCGGCACGTACATCCTGATGTTCTGCGCCTACCAGTCTGTCGAGTGCAGGCATCACTTCAGGTACAGCTTGTCCCCACATGGCAACCAGTCCGACTTTGACAAAATCAGGATTCCGGTCTTCCAACAATTCGATTAGAATTCTGCTCGTATCCAGACTTGTTTCGAGCAAAATATCTGCTGCCAGATGGTGAATGGACTTACCTTTGGTTAACAGCAACGCGAGCATGTCTTTCAGTTCACCTTGCCGAGTCGTACATCTGGAGATGGAACGACCAATCATAATGGCCATCGGGCCCGGTTTCTCATCCTTCAGCAATTCCATCAAACCCGGAACGGCTTCGGGACAACGCATGCCACCCAAGCGATACGCCGCATCGATCTGGCGACCGTAACGCAGACGGCCCAATTCCTTCAGATCATGCTCTACGAATCCTGCTTCACGGCACAGTGCGATTAATTTGTCGCGATACTCACCTTTGAACTGGTCGATCCATTCAATCAGTCTGTCCTGAATGACTCTGCGTTCCAGCGGAGCCAGCTTACCTGGTGGCAATTTGAGTGGACTATTCTCGGTCAAGGCTGTTTGCAGATAGGTGAAGTAGTCACGCTGCTTCAATTCATAAAACGCCGTCTTGCGTCGTTTGCCATTGTGGGACATTTTCATGGCAAACAATACGATGACGCCTACAACAACAAGTGCGATACAGATGTACAAAAACAGATAGGCCAAAGCCAAACTTGGAAACATGTGAAAAGGTCCTCCTTTATACTCATTTATTCGATCTGAAAACTAGGAATTTTTCCATAACTCTTCTTCATTTTTTCGTAGCTTAGCTTCAGGCGTTCACTATACTGCACTTGCTCCCAAGGCTGCCAGCTATATACCGGCAATGTCTTCAGATCCAGGGTCGTCTGTTCACCCCCAGGCCAAGATACTTTCTTCGTGGCGCGGTCCGTTAACCACGGAATGAGTGCAACGCCTTCCACAGCAACTGTAGAGAACTCACGTCCATTCTTGAGCGGTCCATAGTCGATCGCTTGCAGCGAACTCGGATCACCGAATCCGAGCAGCATCCAGGGAATTCGCATCTCCACCTGATTGCCGTTATACTGCCATGCCGTTAATGAATCCGTATCGGGCTGACCGGGAGCCGTCGTTCCCCGCTTCAATGTTCCGACCTTTTCATTCATGAATGGATGAGCAGATCGGGTATCCGGCGGTGTCATTCTCAAGCTGACTGCCAGATTCCATGGGTGGAACGGATCTGCGGAGTCTGACTGCTGATCTGGTAGCATGTCGTATCCATCGTTGCCATACAGACGCTGATTAAAGTCATAATCCTTGGCAATCTCCACCTGAGATTCTTCATTCTGCCCCAGTGTAATCACCGTCTCAAGACCATCACTGAGCGTCCGGCCCGGGAGTAACTTGTCAGGTTGACTGCCTCCAGCAAGTGTATCTGTGCCAATTCGCAGCACTGTCTTCTCCGGGTCAAAAGGTTGATCCAAGGTCAGCCCAATATACAGATAGGCTTCATCATGGGTCATCTTCATTTCCTGAATGCCGTCCACTTGGCCCTGCCAAGTCGTGACCTCCTCATCCTTCAGGTCATCCCAGTCATCTAGTGATCCATCGATGGTCAACTGTTCCTGTTTACCAGGGTCCATGGCAAGCAGACCAAACATTTTCTCGTTTGTCAGCACGTTCAGCCAATACGCACGGCGATCAGCCGGGATTTCCAGTGGCATCGTGTTCCATGTTTTTTTGAACCATTCATCCTGCCACATGAACACAATCGCTCCCGAGTATCCCTCATCATAGATATCCTGCGTCAGTGACGCGTCAATATCTCCCTGCTCTACTTCGTTATGTCCACCCTGATTCCGGCCTCCCATACCCAGATGGGAAATACCAAGAGAAGAGGGTACGCCATACTCTGTAATCATTACAGGCATATCGGAAAACTCGGCTTTTAGCTTGCGCAGATAACTTTTGTACGTGTTGTACTCACCGTTCTCATCCTTGATCGTTTGGAGTGTTTTATCGATATGGAACAGATCCGGGTAATACGGGTACACATGGTAGGCTGCAAAATAACCTCCCTGCCACGCCTCCGGCTGAATATGTCGGGCATCCACACTGACGAGATCCTCTTCATACAGTGGCTCGCCGGGATGATCCAGCACATCGGTGGTTACCCAGTTGGTGAAGGTCATCGGATGTTCCCATCCATACTTCTTCTCCAGGACCGCCGTATGATCCAGCAGCTCTGCGAGCCAGTTCTCGAACGGTGACGCTTCTGGACTCGCCGAGAAATGAACTCCCTTGTACTGCGGCACGTCCGCATGTTTTGCGTTTGTGTTGTCTACCATCGCCGGGTCCCATTCCGTCCCTACATGCCAGGCCATCAGGTATTTTCCTGCATTCGTTTTGTATTTGCCGCTGGACTCTCCCTGCTTGGCAGGAATGTCCGCATCGCCATAGACAGCAGATACGGCCTTTTCAATCTCCTGTTTGAACGTCTGCTCAATATGAACCGCATAGGCATCCTGCTTCTCAATTAACTCTTCTTCAGGTGACCATATGCCCTGTATAAAATATAACGGTTGCTCCCGGCCGCGGTTATATTCGACCAATGCGGAGTAGAAAATCGGTTCGTGAACCGTGTATACCCGAATTACATTGGCTCCCAGATCCTCGATCTGCTGGAACCACCGCAAGTAATCCTCTTTGGTCAGCGGGAATTCTCCCGGGTAATGCCCCGGTGAAGTTGCGCCCAGGTTGACACCTTTGACGAACATCTCCCTCCACGTTCCATCTGGCCCGTATTCCATGAACCGGTCTCCATCGGTCTTGAATTTCATCTCCGTGCCGTTCTCCGCTGTGTACGTAACGAGCTTGGGTTGCATATAGTGCCACCCGGCAAATATCCCGCCAGTCACCACCACTGCTCCTGTCAACACCGTTAATAACCAGCGTCTTCGTCTTTGTCTGCTCATGTCTTTAGATTGCTCACCTCTCTATTATGCATCCTGCTTCAACACCGAATGGTCCAACATGAAGCATAGGAATCATTCCGCTTCGGATGTCCGCTTGGTAGAGATGTCAGCGGTGTAGTTCTCACTATAGCGCTAAGACTCTGCATTTGTAACTAGGCTGATGGAAGCAAACATGAAATGGAACATTCTGCCCATGATTCGTAAAAAGGTCCATCAACTACCACTCGGAAGCCTCTGGGATACCTCTGATTCCCAAACACTAATATTTGCTCGAATTGCATGGATTAGATGCCTGCTGATCTTGCACTTCTGGAACCTTTATTGTTATGTGCAACGCGGGTACAGGCATCGTTTTCCGTTTGAACACATACCCCATTAAACGCGAGTCATATGTTAAAGTTGCGGACCTTTTTACAGTATTAACCATAAAGATTACAAAATTGATACTATAGTCCGATAACGCATCAGCGATATTCCGCGTCACATCAAGGTTTTCTGAAAAATGCAGAAAATCAAAAAAGGACGTCAGTCCCCCTCTATAGGACTGTGCCCATTTATAACCCTTTTACAAAAACCTAAATGAACGCCCGGTCATCACCCAGAGGTCACAGATCTCTCACATTAAATGTAAAAAAGCACATCTTATTTCCTAATTTCAGCCTCTAATATAGCTAATCCATAATTGTGTCCAATTTGCAAAATAATTCCGGTTGCCGCATTTCGAATTGTCAGATATGCTTATAAAACAAGAACACTTGTTCCATACTGTAAATAAACTGTTAATTATCGATGTTCAAATGAACAAATGAAGATAATGAATGCTTAACAGAAGAGCTTAGCATCACGGATAAGGAGAGAAGTCTTATGCCCCGCCAAGACAGACGTGTCATCATGCTGGCAGACTGCCAGTCATTCTATGCCAGTGTGGAGAAGTCTGCACATCCCGAATACAATGACCGCCCCCTCGTTGTTGCGGGAGATCCGGCTCGCCGTTCGGGTATTATTCTTGCGGCCTGCCCACTCGCCAAGTCCTATGGAATTACGACAGCAGAACGACTGGGCGAAGCGCTCGCCAAATGTCCGGATGTTGTTGTTGTTCGCCCCCGGATGGCCGAGTACATTCGGGTGTCCCTTCATATTACGCGTATCCTTCAGTCTTACACCGATCTGGTGGAACCCTATAGTATTGATGAACAGTTCCTCGATGTCACCGGAAGCCTGGATCTGTTTGGCAGTCCCGAGACGATTGCACGCAGCATTCAATCCAGAGTGATGGATGAGACGGGTGTATACATTCGGATCGGCATCAGTGATACCAAGGTTGTTAGCAAGATGGCCTGTGATCTGTACGCCAAGAAAGTCCCCGGGGGCATCTGCACGCTGCCTCGCAAAGATCTGCCTTCAACCATCTGGAAGAAGCCTGTGCGAGACATGTTCATGGTTGGTTCCCGCATGGCGCAGCATCTCTATAAGATGGGGGTCCATACGATCGGTGATCTGGCCCAGACCCCACTGTCCCGACTAAGAGAACGTTGGGGGGTGAATGGCGAGGTACTGTGGCGTATTGCCCGTGGTATCGACGATTCTCCGGTCAAACCCGGGACATATGCTCATCAGCAGCAGGGGATCGGACATCAGATGACGCTGCCCCGGGACTATGACTCCTGGGAAGATATCAAAGTGGTACTGCTTGAACTGGCGGAACTCGTCAGCCGACGTTCCCGGGACAAATCACTCATGGGCCATGTGGTCTCGGTTGGATGTCGCGGACAGGATTATGATCGGCCAACCGGTTTCTCCCGCCAGATGAAGGTGAATGAACCCACCAACATTACGGATGAAGTATATGATGCGGCCGCAGCTCTGTTCCTGCGCCATTGGGACGGATTACCCATCCGCCGTATCAGCGTGTCACTGACCGGACTTGTACCCGATTCCGAAGTACAGCTGTCCTGGTTTGATGACCGCGAACGTAAAAGAGAACTGGAACGTGCCACGGATGATATCAAGCGCAGGTACGGAGAAACCGCCATCATGCGGGCATCCTCCCTCTGCTCGTCCGCGCAAGCCCATGAACGTTCTCATAAAATTGGAGGTCATTATAAATGAGTAAAAAATTGCAGCAAAACGGTATCTTCGAGTCCTCGCGCATGATGCTCCCCGAACACCGGGAAGCCTACACTCTTCATCAGGAACAACTTGCTCCTCGTACCCGCCCCTCCCTGGATGCCCAGGCCGCGGAAGAAATGTCCCGTTTGCTCAGCAACTCGATGATGCTTGGAGATAAGGTCACTATTACGTTGTTTCACGAACATGACGATATCCGTTACACGGGGCAGGTGCTTCGGCTGGACCGTCCTGCCCGGACCCTCAGACTACTGATGGAAGATGGGTCCCGGGATATTCAGATGAACCTCATTACAGATGTGGCCCTAGCCGATGACTGAAGGGAGATATACCCACCCCGATGTTGTGGATATTCCATGATAGATGCAGCATAGCCGTTGTCATGCAGGACTGTCTTCCTACACTTCCAGGTGAATACCAAAAGTAGCCGACGAGACATATCCAGACCATTCACTTCGTTCTAAAGAAGCAAAATATCAGATACGTGATTCATCGGCTACATATAAGGGTAAAGCTTCTTTTTTCTGAAAAACTTTTAGAAAAAGCTCCAGTCAAATTCCTTCGACAGACGCTCGAGCAGATGCACGCCGGCAATACTGTTGCCTTTGCGGTTCAGAGCCGGGCCAACAAGACCTATGCCGAATTGTCCCGGTACAAGGGTCAGTATCCCTCCAGATACTCCACTTTTGGCGGGCAATCCGACCTCGATGGCAAATTCGCCTGATGCATTATACATACCACAGGTGGTCATGAAGGTTTTGGCAATCTGAACATAGCGACGAGGGATGAGTTCTTCTCCCGTAATTGGATCTGTTCCATTATAGGCCAGAACGAGTGACATTCGAGACAAATCTGCACACGTCACTTCAATGGAGCAATGACGGAAATACACGGCAAGCACGTCTTCAACGTCATCCTTAATGACTCCGTTGTGCTTCAAAAAGTAGCCAAGTGAACGATTCATATGACCACTCTCCGATTCGGACTGGAATACCTCTTCGTTATAGCCCAGGCGATCATTGTGTGCCAGTTTGCGGAAAAACTCCAGAATGCGGCGTGATTTCTCTTCCTTACAGTCTCCTCCAACAAGCGAGGACACCGTAATCGCACCCGCATTAATCAAGGGATTAAACGGAATACCGGGTTCGACTAGTTCAAGCTTAACCATCGAATCGTAATCGTCGCCTGTGGGTTCTTTTCCTACATTAAAGAAGACAGCTTCTTCTCCATGATCCATTAAAGCCAGAATAAGGGTAAATACTTTGGAGATACTTTGCATCGTAAATGGGACACCGCAATCCCCTGCCGACACATAGTTCCCTTCAGCGTCCATGATATGTATACCAAGCTCATCCTGAGAGGCTTTGACAAGCTCTGGAATATAAGAAGCCACCTTACCCTGCCCGGTGTGCAAACGACTGGTCTCCAGCCACTCCGGCAGCAATGCATTCAGACGTTCCATGGTTGAATTGCTCATATGTCATCTCCTCCACATCTCTATATAAGCTAGCATCTGATTACCCTCAGAACAGTTCCTTTACCGATTTATTTGAAGGTTCAACTCCAAAATCTCACCAGGAAGACCATCGTAATCGCCTATCCAGGTGGATACAAAGTTCTGTCTGGTCAAGATCCGGCGGGAAGCAGCGTTACCTGGATCGATAACTGCATAGAGTGATCCCATCCCTGCGGCTTGTGCCTGTATAATCAACCGTGACGCTATGGATGTGCCTTGACCTTTGCCCCAATGTTCAGGCAGGATCATGTAACCTATCTCAGCCCTGGTCGGGTCCTCCTGATCCGGAATCAATTTGGCATACGCTACACCGGCCCCATCTTCACTGAATACCCGGTAATGTCCGCAAGTGGAACGCTCATTAAACTCCAGCATGGACTCGAATTGTGTTCTCGCCTCTTGCTCAGGTATTGCACGTTCTGTAATCTGTTTCATTACTTCCATATTGGAAACCAATGCATAATAATCATCAAAATCAGGTTGTGTGTATTTAATGAACTTCATGATATGCCTCCTCTGGGGTACATAACTTGGTCTTAGTCTTGATGAATTCACCTAGAGTATAACAGATGCGAATGATGGAATGCACACAAGGCACCACGCTTGCAGGCAGCCAGATGGTCCGATAGGCTAACAGTCCGGCAATCTGACAACTGTAGATACCAAAAAGCGGCCTCATCTGGAGACCGCTTTGTTTACTTTATTTTTTAATTTGCTTTTTAAGATGAAGAAATATTCTCTGTTCCGTACTTCCCGTGCATGTTGTTAGCTTGCCCGTGATGAAGGGTTAAGATTCATCTGTTTTTCACGTTGACGTGCACGACGACCTTCACCTGGAGGGGTAATGATCAGTGCGAGCAACAACGAGACAGCGCAGAGTACAGCAATCACGATGAAGGTTAGATGGAATCCGCCCAGCAGGGCGCTGATGAATGATCCTGCCAAAGCACCAAATCCAAATCCCTGATAGATGACACCATAGTTTTTGCTCTGATTTTTCAGTCCGAAGTAATCGGCCACAATCGCCGGGAATACCGTAATGTTACCGCCAAAGCAGAATGCAACGGCCGCCACACATGCGAAGAAGATCCCGAAGGTCAGTGGAACCAGACTAAGTGTCATGACCGCTACGGCTGTAACCAGCAGCGCACCAGCGATGACTTTCATTCGTCCTACTTTATCCGACAGCGCACCGAGAATAATACGTCCTGCCGTGTTAAAGATCGCAACCATGGCCACTGCGTTCGCAGCGGTAGCTACATCAAGACCTGCAAGCTGTACACCGATATCTTTGACAATACCGATCAGATACAAACCGCTCATACACGCCGTGAAGAAAATAACAAACAGCATGTACGCTTCTTTTGTACGCAGCATCTCTTTCACCGTGTAATCATGACGTGCCACGACTTGTTTGGATCCTTCCTTGCTTGCCGGAGCCTGTTCACGAACAACCGCTTCACGGATCAGGAATGATCCCGCAACGACCAGAACCAGAACGATAATGCCCCAGTACATAAATGCCTGAGCAGGACCAACGGCACCAATCAATGCCGTGTTCACATATTTGAACAATAAACTACCAGTACCAAAGGCTCCGACCGAGATCCCCGAGATCAGACCTTTACGCTCCGGGAACCATTTGATCAGATTAGACAGCGACGTAATGTACGCCGTACCATCTGCAAAACCAACGACAAATCCAGCCAAAATGTACAGCAGTGTTAACGAGGTTACTTGGGAACTCAGAATAAGACCCAGCCCAAGCACAACCCCGGCTACACGGATCAGACGCTGAAGACCCCAACGTTCCTGCAACCGGCCTGCAAACAATGTGGCAAAAGCCAAAGCAAAACTGGTAATTGAAAAAGTTATCGCGACCGAGCTGACGTCCCATCCGAAACGATCAGACAACGGTTGATTAAATAAACTCCAAGTATAGATGGTTCCAAGACCCATTTGTACAATGATGGTCCCCAAAACAATAAGCCAGCGGTTCATTTTTGTAGGTGCAGATGTTGATTCAGGTGTTGATGAAACGGATGAAATTGTTGCTTTCATCGTGATCTCCCCTTTGCCGATGTCATATACATGAATGCGTTCACAAGCTAATCATACATGAAAGGGGATTCATCACACCGTTTTGAGCATGAGTTGCATCAGATGCGGAATGAAATGCTTCTAGATGCGCATGAGTTGCCTGAATTCTTTGACCTTCCCGCGACTCACGGGCACTTCAGCTTCCAAATCGCGCAGACGGAGCAGATACGTATTGTTAAACCAAGGTACAATTTCACGGATTTGCGACAGATTTACGACGTACGAACGGTGGCAGCGAAAGAACATATCCTGTGGCAGACGGCTGTGAAAATCCGATATGCTCACTGGCATGGTGAACTCCCCATTTTTGGTATATACCTTCGTCACCTTCTCTTGCGCTTCCGCATAGTAGATGTCTGCCGTATCCGTAACAATAATATTGTCATTCCGCAGCAGATTAATTCTTCTGTCTGTATGGGAATTCGTATCTCGTTCTCGTAACAGATCTCCCTGTGCAGCAGATCCGTCCACCATAGTAGCTGGTCCATCCTCAACATGTTGCTCCACCGGCGTATGATCACGTTTGAATGCGAGCTCCAGCTTATGGAGCATTGCAGCAATTCGTTTCTCGTCATACGGCTTCAGAATATAATCAAACGCCTCCAACTCAAAGGCTTCCGCTGCATGTTCCTTATACGCCGTAGTAAATACAATGTAGGGTTTCGTTGCAAACTTCCCAATATGATGTGCAAGCATCATACCGTCCAGCGAGGGAATATTGATATCGAGAAAAATAACATCTACTTCTTGTTCCTGCAAAAACTTAAGTACATCCAGCCCGTCTTCAAGGCGATCCACCACCTCAATCTGACTATGTTCCTGGATTAAATAATTCAATTCCTCACTTGCCAGAATCTCGTCTTCCACAATAAGAGCTCTCATTGATCCATCATCACCTTGTTACGACATCTCCTTTGGGCACATCAAATAAAATATCGGTTCCTTGTTCCAGCCTAGTAATGGTTACACCTTGTCCGTAAATAAGTTTGACCCGGCGATGCACATTATATAGCCCGATCTGGTTACCAGGCATACGGTCGTGGTAGACACGTTCAATAATATCTGCACTGATGCCTGCTCCTGTATCACTGACACTGATTCGTACAAACTCCGGATAATCCTGTACCCGAATTCGAACAGTCCCGGGTCCTTTCACCTTGAGAATGCCATGAATAATTGCATTTTCGACGAGCGGTTGGATAACAAGACTCGGAATATGCACCACGACCTCATCAATCTCATAGATCACATTCAGTCGGCTGCCGAAGCGGGCTTTCTCAATCTCTACATAATTGCGGACCTGCTCCAGTTCCTTATGAATATCAATTAACTCATCCGACAGCTCCAGATTGTAACGCATGTACCCGGATAGATTCACAATCAACTCGCGCGCTCGATCCGGTTTGGTTCGGATGGACGATGCAATCGCATTTAGCGCATTAAATAGAAAATGAGGATGTATGGTCGTCTGCAATGCACGCAGCTCTGCTTTGTTGGCAGCAGTCTTGATCTCTTCTACCCGCGATACCTCCATCTGGGTCGAGATGATCTGCGATAGACCTACAGCCATCGTTTGTAATGGATACGTAATTTTGTACGCTTTGCGATAATAGATTTTGAGCGCACCTGTAATGTCTCCTCGTTCTTTGAGCGGAATGATTAACAGCGAGTGGATATCGGGTGTTTTTTCATCAATGACATCATTACTGATCGTAATCTCCCCGCTGGATATCGTCTTCTTGGTCATCTCACTAATAATTTCATTACCGATATGATATCGTTCCTCACCAAATCCTACATAAGCCAGTACATTCCGGGTATCCGTAATTGCAACCGCATCAGCCTGAATATCCTCCTGAATAATCCGGCAGATCTTGCGCAGAGAATCCTCATCAATCGAACGGAAATACGGCAAGGTTTTGTTTGCAATCTCCAGCGCGAGCTTCGCCTGACGAGCTGCAATCATTTCCTTTTCCCCTTCAACACTCTGCACCAAGAGCACAATAAGCCCAATGTTGACTTCACCCAGAATCATAGGCAGCGCAATCTGCGAGACAATATCGGCACCCAATGGATCGGGATAGGAAAATAGCAGGATTAATAACATCGTCAGCGCTTCACAGATCATTCCAGCACCAATACCGATGATCCATCGCTTAGGCTTGGGCGTGTACTTATGTATATATCCAGAAACCAGACCTGCCAGGATACTTGTGATTAGACACGGTATAGCTGTGACTCCATCCATATCGATCAAATACCGATGCACCCCGGAGACAATCCCCGTAATAATACCCACAGGCGCTCCGAACAAAATACCACCCGATAACACGGCGATGATCCGTACGTTTACCAATGAACCTTCAACATTAATGCCCGTATATGTCCCGAAAATGGCAAAAGCACAGAATAACAAGGTAACCGCAATAGACTCCTGCCACCTTAATTTCCCTTTTTGCAGAATCTGCCTAAACCTTGGCACCCTCGACAGAAAGAATAAAAATATAATCAACAGCGCCGCCCGTTCAAATAAACCCAGCAGCATCGTAAACATCTCCAATCGTACTTCCTCCACATCTATCTGAAAATAAAATGCATACCGACATAGCCACGCCTTTTTGACGTAAAATCCAGGACATTAATCCATAAGGCTCGTATGCAACAGTTTACCGCTCCACCTGAAGGAAAGCAAAGTCCATCCTGTGAAAATACATCAACTATATTGCACCATTCACACCATAGTTCATCCCTTAACTTCTATGAAAATGTCCGAGTTCAGAAAAACCTATGTTATAATTAGTTGTCATGTTATTCCAATTATTAATGAATTTAATCACAGAAAGGTGTTCATGCATGCTTGCCATTCTACTCCTGGGTTCACTTCTACTTTTTAGCCTAATATGGCTTACCCTGTATGTTGTCTCCAGACGATCCAATAACCCTGATCGCTCAACAAGACTTGTCCTGCAAATTATTTTATTTATCTCAATCCTGACTTTAATTGTACAGGACTACATCCTGAAAGAAGATCCTTATAACAGCACTATAATTGTAGTTCTACTCATAACTTTAATATTCATCAGCTCTTTCCAAGATAAAAGTAAAAGTGCAGCGGATGAAAATACATAAACACTATTTAAAGTCCAACTAAAACGATCTTCATCCCTACCTCCACCAAAAAAAGGGTGTTCCATTAGTCAGATGACTTAATGGAACACCCTTCTTTACATTACCACACCAACTTGAGTGTAATTTGGCTTTTCTAAAGTACTTTCGTTTACACAACAACGGAGAGGGCAGAACCAATCTGAAGAAGCGAAGCGTGCGCCTTTATCCCCGGATTTTACCCTTTAGAAAAGGGAATCAAAAAAATCCGGGGATAACAGCGATCGAAAGATGGTACTGCACTCGTAGTGCCCCCGTGTAAACAAAGCTCTTTAACCCACCCAACATTACACCAAATCCCTACCTAAACATCCCCCACAGCTTAATCAAATGAAACGTATTGTTCGGATCAATCTTCTGCGCGAGCACAAACGCAACAAACTGTTCCTCCTGCGCCGGAGAGAAGTTCTCATTCATAATGACAGCGGAAGACTTGACCAACCTTCTGACCTTGGCCTTATCTTGCAGATCAGACTTGGTTACGCCATCAATCAACTTTTTGATACGCTCTTTGACAGCGGGATTTTTCATCTTTAATTTGATCCGCTCCACCAGCTGCGGACTAATTCCATATTGTTGATAACCCAAAACGTATAGCACCTCCCAAAAGAATGAACTCACTTCTTATTCATATGTCGGGAGGGCTTGTACACTTGTCTTTTTTTACAAAGGTAATATGAAAAACTCGCTATTATGGCATACATTAGTCAATTAGATCACCCTTGAATACTTGCTGTTGCTGTAGGAAATCACGCAGAGGTGCATAGTCCATAGAGGTCCAGAAGGTCGCATCCTCAATTAAGTGGGTCACGTCATCTCTGGCTTGTTCGAGCACAGCAAAATCGGCAACCATATCGGCAAGACGGAACTCAGGCAATCCGCTTTGTTTGGTACCAAAGAAATCACCCGGACCCCGGAGATCGAGGTCACGCCGGGATACCTCGAATCCATCCTCCGTTTCCGTCATAACCTTCATACGTTCCTGTCCGACCTCCGTCTTGGGATCAGCAATGAGTACACAATAGGAAGCATGCGCACCACGACCGACCCGACCACGAAGCTGATGCAGCTGGGAGAGACCGAAGCGGTCCGCGTCCATAATGACCATCAACGTGGCATTTGGCACATCGACCCCGACCTCGACAACGGTGGTGGAGACAAGCAACTGAATATCATTGCTGTAGAAGTCTCGCATCATCTCTTCTTTTTCCGCGGCTGTCATCCGTCCATGCAGCAGACCTACACGATATTTTGGAAAGTTCTGCTGCATCTGCACATGCAGATCAATGGCATTCTGCACATCCAACTTCTCCGACTCTTCAATGAGCGGACAGATTAGATAGGCCTGCCGGCCCTGATCCACTTCTCTGGAGATAAAACCGAGCACCCGCTCCATCATATCGTGTTTAACCCAATACGTGGAGATGGGAATCCGTCCTTTCGGACGTTCCGAGATCGTGGATACCTCAATATCCCCAAAAGCCGTAATCGCAAGTGTCCGTGGAATAGGCGTTGCCGTCATTGTTAACACATCCGGATTATATCCTTTGCGTCGTAAAACGCTGCGCTGATTCACCCCGAAGCGATGCTGCTCGTCCGTCACCACAAGACCCAGATCACGGAAGAAAACATCTTCCTGAATCAGGGCGTGTGTACCCACCACGATATCAATCATGCCCATTTGCAACGAGGCGATCAGATCTTTACGTTTACGTCCATTTACACTGCCCGTTAACAGCCCTACAGTTACCCCAAACGGTTCAAACAGCTTTTGCAGTGAGCGCATATGCTGTTCCGCCAGAATCTCCGTAGGCACCATCAGAGCCCCTTGGAACCCAGATCGAACAGTCGTGTATAGCGCAATTGCCGCAATAACCGTTTTACCCGATCCCACATCACCCTGCAATAAACGATTCATCGCATAGGGCGAACGCATATCATGCAGAATTTCAAGCTCCACCTTTTTCTGTGCATCTGTTAATTCAAAAGGTAAACTTCGTACAAACTCACGAATCGTCGTATTGTCCGTGGTATGCACTACACCATCCATGCGATTTCGGTTCAACGCACGATACGCCTGCATTTTCAACTGGAACAGAAACAGCTCTTCATACACCATCCGCTGTCTGGCCTGTTGACCTTCCCGGTTGTCCTGTGGACGATGAATTCCAGCAATCGCTTGTTTACGAGGCATCAAGCTGTATTTCTTCATCAAGGACTGAGGCAGAATCTCAGGAATCATATCTCCGAATTGGATTAATCCCTGATTGATCGTTTTCCTCATCCATTGTTGCGTCAGCTTGCCGGTTACCGAGTATACAGGTTGCAGTGTACCTGAACGCCCATCCCCTTTATCGGGGAACTCCGAGTCAGTCACGGTCATCTGCATACGTTTTTGTTCCCATTTTCCCGTAATCACAATCTCCCGATTGGGCGTAAGCTGCTCTTTGAGGAAATGGCGATTGAACCACGTTGCTGTAATCATCCACTCTTCCGTCATGATCTTACAGGTCAGACGGGACTTTTTACCGTATCGTTGTAATACAGGAATACCCATCACCTGTCCCTGGACCGTAATCTTGTCCCCATCCTTCACTTCACTAAGGGAACGCAGACGATAATCCTCGTAACGGAACGGATAATATTCAAGCAGGTCTTTAACAGTAGAGATGCCAAAGGCGTGAAGCTCTCCCTCTTTGAGAGCACTCACGCCGTTAATTTGCTTAACTGATATTTCTTCCAATTTCATGTCTAATCCCTCATTCCGGAACAGGCCACATAAAGATCGCAATGACACCAGGTCCAACATGACTGCCTATTACGGCTCCAATATTGGTATAGATCACTTCATTCAGTGTAAAATGACCCCGCAGCTGTTCTGCACAAGCGATCGCTGATCCCGGGTCAGCGGTATGACCTACCGCCAGGTTAACCCGTTTGCCTGCAAGATCCTTCTGGAACAGCTCAATAATGCGTGCCATTGCTTTTTTATGACCTCTGACTTTCTCAACTGCGTAGATAACGCCTTCTTCATCAATAGACAGGATCGGCTTAATGTTAAGCAACGTTCCCAAAATGGCTGAAGCTTTGCCAATCCGACCGCCTTTTTGCAGATACTCAAGGGTATCCACGAGAAAGAACAATTGGCGAGATTGTTGCATCCCTTCAATGGCAGTAGTGATTTCGACTGCTGACTTGCCCTGTTCGGCAAGTTCAGCAGCCTGTACTACCATTAGACCGTATCCATACGATGCTGACTTCGAATCCAGCACGGTGATGTCACCCTCACGCTCCAGCAAAGACTTGCCAAGCATGGCCGATTGGTAGGTACCACTCATGCCGGATGACAGGTGGATCGATACAATCGGGCGTTCCGGGTTCTCATCAAGCAATGCTTGGTACACATTCATGAAGTCAGTTGGAGATGGCTGTGAAGTTGTAGGCAACACAGATACCTTCTTCAATTTTTCGTAGAACTGTTCAGAAGTCAGATCAACGCCATCTGCATAGGTCTCTTCACCGAAAAGAACACGCAGCGGAACAATGTGAATTCCGTATTTGCGAATGAGTTCTTCGGGAATATCTGCCGTACTGTCTGTTACTATCGCAACCTTGTGGCTCATGACTCTCCTCCTCTTCGCTAGAGTGCTATTAGGACTCTACGGAGAACAAATAATAATATACAGGCTGTCCTCCAAGATGTACCTCTACCTCAGCATCAGGATACTGTTCTTCAAGCCATGCAGCGAGGGCAGCAGTAACCTCAGGGTCCGCTTCTTCCCCTTCAAGGATCGTCACCACTTCATCTCCACTCTCCATCATCTGTTTGAGCAGACCTTCACATGCTTGAAGCATGGTTTCATCCGTCGCTACAATTTTGGAGTTATGAATACCGATATAGTGCCCCACCTTAATATCTAATTCATCATATTGCGTATCACGAACCGCATGAGTCACTTGACCGGACTGTACCCGGCTAATGGCCTCCAACATTTGATCACGGTTTGTTTCCGCAGACTCATCTTCCTGGAAAGCAAAGGCAGCAGCCATCCCCTGTGGAATGGTTTTGCTTGGAATAACCGTAACCCGGCGCTCATCTTCAAGCAGTTCACGAGCCTGCTCCGCAGCCAGTACAATATTCGAGTTATTCGGGAGTATAAACACCTGCTCCGCAGAAATGGAACGAACGGCTTTTACAAAATCCTCAGTACTCGGATTCATCGTCTGTCCACCGGACAGAACGACATCAACGCCAAGACTTTGGAAGATCTCTGCTATACCGTCACCGGAGGATACCGCAATAAAACCATACGGTGCCATCTCATCTGCAGGAAGCACAGCCTCTTCCATACTGCGCGCCGCCTCAGGTGGAATCTCTGCAAACAATTCAGGTGATGGAGCGATGTCCATGCCTGCTGTGAGGAGATCCCGATGCTGTTCACGCATATTAAGAATATGAATCTGTGTAATCTCCCCATAATGCAGCGCCAGGTTTAATACATCGCCTGGTGTCTTGGAATGGACATGAACTTTAATGACTTCATCATCGGCAATAATAATGATCGAATCTCCATTAACTGACAACGCTTTCCGGAATGCTTCGTCATCAAATGCCACTCCTGCGTTCTCTCCAAGCTCACGGTTAATGAAAAATTCCATATCATAAAGGAACTCAATATCTTCCGTTTCCAATCTCGCCTGAGCAGACAATGGCATCTCTGGTGCAATCACCTGCTGCTGTGCAGGCTTCTTGATATCCACTTCTGTCGGTGCAGCCGGTTTCAAAGCAAATGCTGCCAAGGATGGGGTTACTTCTTTGTTCAACGAAGTATGATTCCCTCCGTCACTTTGCAGCAATACTTCCATAAAGCCCTCGTAGATATATACAAGCCCCTGACCACCTGAATCCACAACACCAACCTGTTTCAGTACAGGCAGTAATTCCGGAGTCATTGCCAGTGCTTCTTTTGCTTTTAACAAAACTTCATTCATTAATTCAGTAATATCATTCGTCCGTCTTGCGTAGTAGTTGGCATGTTTCGCCGCTTCCTTGGCTACGGTAAGAATGGTCCCTTCAACGGGCTTTACGACTGCTTTGTAAGCTGCGTCAACACCGTTCTGCAGGGCTGCTGCAAATTGGAGCGTATTCAGTTCCTCATAGGGAGCAGCTGAACGACTAAAACCACGGAACAATTGCGACAGAATAACACCTGAATTCCCCCGTGCGCCCATAAGCAGGCCTTTCGATAGAATACCGGCAGCTTCGCCGATGGAGGCAGAACTTTTTCTTTTAATCTCTGCGACTCCTGCACTCATTGTCAAATTCATGTTCGTTCCCGTGTCACCATCCGGCACAGGGAAAACATTCAGGGAATTGACGTGCTCTGCATGCTGTCCAAGTTGTTCCGCTCCGGCAAGTACCATTGCGGTGAAATCTGTTCCATTTAAAGAACGTATACTCAAGTGAGAATTCCCCTTCCTAGCTTGATACACGAACACCTTGCACCAAGATGTGTCTGGTCTGTTCATGCGCTAACGCGGACTGCGTTATTCTTCGTCCATACCTTGTCCGGCACAGGCATACAATACAACATGTCAGCCGGATTAACGGTCTGGGCGGCCGGACTACCAATATCCTGCACTCTCTGCACCCCTAACTTCGGGGCATACGGATATGCACCGGTATCAAGAGCCGGCATGAATGCCGCATGGAGACTGGTGCCAATGATGGAATGCCGCAGCTCACAGCGTTGCCAAAAAGCAGACCACCGACCTCTAAGTACGGTTTATTCTCCGACTTCCTCGCGGCAACAGCCTGTTCACCACTGTATTATGGACTACTCAACATTGTACTATATTAGACAGGAGAAATAAATAAAGTTTTTGGATCAGTTGACGAAGCTTTTTTAATTATGATATTATATTCAAGTATTGTTTTATGCAGGTTAAGTAATGGAAATGATCCGGTTCATGCCGGCTTAAACAACGCCATTAGCTACTGAAACCTGATCTTTATGATCAGGAAGAACAATTTAGCCCTTATGGAATGACTTTTCGTTTCTGAAGGCAACTGGTTATTTTAGGATAGGAGGTGTAATCTATGTCTCGCAAATGTTATGTGACAGGTAAGAAACCGGGCACCGGTAACCACGTATCCCACGCTAACAACCGTAACCGTCGTACTTGGGGCGTAAACGTTCAGAAGGTCCGCATTCTCGTTGACGGCAAACCAAAACGTGTATACGTAAGCACCCGTGCACTGAAAGCCGGTAAAGTGACTCGCGTATAATCACGCAAAGCTACTATAAATCGGGTAAGCAAAAAGCACCTTGTTCCTTGCAGGTGCTTTTTTGGTATTCAAAAAAAGGATTCTTGAATACGCTCATTAACATGTGAATGGCCGCCGCATGGCGCTTCGCAGGTACGAATTCCAGATAAGCCTGAGCCAAAGCGGCGGTATTCCCTGTTACCTTATCAATCGGATCAGTTCTTTTGAAACGTATTAAGTATCGCCTTTACAAACCCTCCCAAAAACTTCGGCAGTTTGAATGTGTAAAATTTCATAATTCACCCTCCCCATCATGCTCATGCGTCCGCCGTATCCTATGCTTCAGGCCTTCTTCACCTCAAACACGACAAAAAAGGCTACATGAGAAACCTGCTCATGTAACCATATTTATGCGGAACCTTCGATCCCTATTCCACAATGACAAGCCCGAAGATCAGTTCATTTACGTTTGGGAAGGAATATATTGATAGACAGCGATCATGAAAACACTCAGTACATAATACAGTATGCTGAATATGACAAAAGTAACCCGATGTCCGGTACGATCAAATTTGCGGAAATACATAATAACAACGCCTACCCCGATTAATGACGTAATGGCATTAAACGGGGATTGAATAACCGCAAACAAAGCAAGCACAAGTCCCGTCACGAGACTCGCAGCCATCGTCCACAGTGTCTCCTTGAAGGTCATAGATCAGCCTCCGTAGCTACGGCGAATTTCAGTAATCGCTGCAGCGCGATCCTCACGTCCAAATACGGCACTCCCGGCAACGAGCACATCTGCTCCAGCCTCCACTACAAGTGGAGCTGTATCGGCTGCAATCCCGCCATCTACTTCGATATGTACATCATGGCGTCCCTTTTCGTTCAACCAGGTACGAATCTGCTTGATTTTGTTCATGGTACCCGAGATAAATGCCTGTCCGCCAAAGCCAGGATTGACCGTCATAACAAGAACCATGTCCACATCATCCAGAACTTCGAGAATGGCAGACGCTGGCGTTCCTGGATTAAGGGCAACTCCTGCCTTCACTCCTTGCTCCTTAATGAGATGAATAACGCGGTGCAAATGCACACAAGCCTCAGCATGAACAGTAATTACCGCTGCACCCGCTTTGGCAAATTCCTCAACATAACGCTCCGGATTCTCAATCATCAAATGCACATCGAGCAGCAAGCTTGTATGTGGAGCAATTGCCTTCACAATAGCAGGTCCAAGTGTAATATTAGGGACGAAATGACCGTCCATAACGTCAACATGAATCCAGTCTCCTCCTGCAGCTTGGGCTTCTGCAACTTCCGCACCAAGGCGGGCAAAATCAGCTGATAATATCGATGGGGCAATTTTAATCATGTTAATACCTCCGCTTCTTATCTTTCATTTCGGTCAGGAACAGCACATAGTGCTGATATCGGCTTTCGGAGATCAGACCTTCCTCTTTGGCCGCAAGCACACGACAGCCTGGTTCATGTGTATGGGTACAACCTCGGAATTTGCACTGATCTGCAAACTGGGCGAATTCCCGGAAACAAGTGGAGAGTTCCTCCACACCGATCTCCAGAAAGTCCAGTTGGCTGAATCCTGGCGTATCCGCAACAAATCCACCATTATCCAACGGAATAAGCTCCACGTGCCTGGTGGTGTGTTTCCCTCGCCCCAGACGCATGCTGATTGCATTTGTCTCCAGCGTCAGGCCCGGCATCAATGCATTTAACATCGAAGACTTGCCTACACCGGATTGTCCGGAGAATACGCTGATCTTACCAGCCAGACGATCTCTGAGCAATTCACTTCCTTCACCGGTACGTGAACTTGTGGAAATCACTTCATAACCAACCTGTTCATACAATGCTTTCACTTCAGCAACAGTGTCTTTGGATGGATCAGCCAAATCCAGTTTGGTCAAAACAATGAGTGCATCCAGCCCCGCCTGCTCGATGTGAACAAGGAACTTGTCCAACAGGTTCAGGTTCATATCCGGTTCCTTCACAGAGAACACGAGAACAGCCAAACTTACATTCGCTACAGGAGGACGGATAAGTTCCGTCTCACGCTTCCGAATTTCATCAACCGTTCCTTCTCCGTTCTCAGTCAACATGTAGCTGACGCGATCACCTACAAGCGGTGACGTTCCCCGCTTTCTGAAGATACCTCTGGCTCGACATTGAACGGCGGAACCTTCAACCGAAGGAACCCCGTTGTCTTCCACTGGCATGACATAATAGTAACCGCTTAGCGCTTTAACGATGATACCTTCTGGCATAGCTCCGTCGCCCTCCTTTAGATGGTGGTACATTTACTCCAGACGCCAGCATAAGCCGCCCTTATGGACGGCTTGATGCGTTAATGACTTCCTTTTTCTTCTCTTTTTCCTTGCCGTGCCCCTTACCATTATTCATGGCAGAAGTGTCCTCATCTACACTGTCACCTTCACCGTCTGCCGGTGTGGACTCAGGTTCACCTTCCTGATTGGGATCAACACTTCCCTCATCAACGCTACCTTCACCTGGATCAGGCTCATTTTCTGGCGGCGTCTCGGTGCTTTGTTCCGGGTCAATGGAAGGTACGTTTACTGTTCCGTTTTTGGCTTCACTGTAGGAGACAAGATACGTATCCAGGAACTGTCCATCACGATATACGGACACAGCCCCATTTTCATTTGGAGCGAGCACAAGTGGAATGGTCAAGGTCTGGGTTGAGTTCACGGTGCGTGTTCCCCATTCCTGATTCTTGCCACGTGCGTCTTCATATGTGATACGGATTTTACTGTTTTTGCCCTCTTCTTTGGGTGATACATTAATATCAAAAGGATATTGCAGCGCTTCAGGTGGATACCCTGTACTAATAAAGATCGTAATCTTATCACCAGGATTCACCTCTGTGCCCGCTTCCACAGGCCATTGCTGCGTCACTTTGCCCTTTTCCATCGTATAACTTGGTTCTTCCTGCACCTGAGCAAGTTCCAGTCCAGCAGATTTAAGCTTTTCTTCAGCTTCACTGCGGGTAAGATTTTTCAGATCAGGCATTTTGACCGTTTCAGTGCCTTTACTTACGGTTAACTCAATCTGAACCGCCTCTGGATCGAATTCCTCATTAACGCCAGGTGTCTGGGAAATAACAGTACCTGAAGCCACATCATTGGAGAACTCATCTTTCCGCTGAATCTGATCTTCCTTAATACCAAGCTTAGTCAATTTCTTGACAGCCTCGTCATAAGTCTCTTGTTTGACATCAATCATCTTCACCAGTTCTTTTTTTGCACCAACACTGATCTGGACCTCGGAGCCTTCTTTGACAACATCGCCTTCTTTTCTGCTCTGTTCATAGACGATACCGGGTTCGACGCCTTCCTGGTACAGACGGATGACCTCATCACTTACGACGAGTCCTTTCTCCTCAAGCATTTCCCGAGCCTTTTCTTCTGTCTGGGTGATCACGTTAGGGACGGTTACTTCAGGTACAACCAGCATACCTTTGACATACCATACAACGCCCACCATGGCGATTAGAATAAGAACGGTTAATGAAATGAGTAGAGCTGGCTTCTTCCAGCTCTTGGATTTTGCCTTACCCTTGCCAGTTTCTTCATCAGACTCCATCACAGGCACTGCACCCGTCGATGTAACTCCACGAGGTTCAGGCTTGATCGCTGGCATAACGCGAGTCTGGTCTATATCGTCCTCATCCGGAAAATCAATCTTCGTTTCATTACGTCTCTCCGGCATCAGGCAAGTTTCCAGATCGGTCTGCATTTCTTTGGCCGACTGATAACGTTCCTGCGGATTTTTACGCATGGATTTTAAGATGACATTTTCCACACTTTGCGGAATCAATGGATTGAATTTGCGTGGTTCATCGAACTCTTCCTGCAAATGCTTCAATGCCACACTGATTGGACTTTCACCCAGAAACGGAAGTTGCCCGGTAAGCATTTGGTAAAGTACGATCCCAAGAGAATATAAGTCCGATTTTTCACCAGTAACGATGCCTTTGGCATGCTCTGGTGAGAAGTAATGTACAGAACCAACTACGGAACCGGTCTGCGTAATCGTTGTAGATGTAACCGCACGGGCAATCCCGAAATCTGTTACTTTCACACGGCCATTCCGGCCAATTAATATATTGTGGGGTTTGATATCCCGATGAATGATTTGATTATGATGTGCATGATCAAGAGCATCTGCAATCTGGGAAGCGATTCGCACCGATTCGTCCACCTGCAGAGGGGCGCGTTCTTTAATAATTTCATTCAAGTTTTTGCCTTCCACGTACTCCATGACAATATAATGAACGTCATCTTCCTGCCCCACGTCATAAATGCTAACTACATTCGGATGAGACAGCGATGCTGCCGACTGTGCTTCCCTGCGGAAACGGCGAATAAACTCTTCGTCATGCACAAACTGTTGTCTAAGGACTTTGATCGCTACATTCCGGTTCAAGAGAAGATCCTGGGCTTTGTACACAAGAGCCATGCCGCCACCGCCGACACGCTCAATCACTTCATAGCGTCCGCCTAGTTGGTGCCCAATCATGACTCACACCCCGTTTCCGTATCCACGGAACCTTCCCTCTGCAACTCGAACAAAGCAAGCGTGATGTTGTCGTCTCCCCCAGCAAGTAAAGCCAACTGAAGCAGTCGGTCTGCACGATCTTCCAATGCCAGTTCCAGATTGCCGGCAACCTGAATAATCTGCTCATTGCTGACCAGGTTACTGAGACCATCACTGCACAGGAGAAGAACTTCGCCTTCCTCCAGCTTGACGGTATCCAGATCTACCTTCACCTCGGCATCTGTTCCAAGCGCACGAGTTAGTACGTTGCGACGTGGATGATGGGACACATCCTCTTTGCTAATCTGACCATTTTTGAACAATTCATTCACCAGTGTATGGTCCTCGGTTAGCTGGATCACAGCTTTGTTCGCAATTTTGTAGGCTCTGCTATCACCGATGTGTCCAATAACACCTTCCGTATCGTTCAATAAAGCCGCAACTACCGTTGTTCCCATGTTGTGATACTTGTCATCTGTTGATGCCGTGCGGAAGATAACTTCGTTGGCATGCAAAATAGCATCGCTGAGAGCCGCAGACAGAGACGCATGTGACAGACCTGGTTCCAGTGTTCCCAGATCTTTCACCAACGTCTCTACTGCCAAGCGGCTTGCCGTATCCCCTGCAAGATGTCCACCCATGCCATCGGCAACAATACCCAGAATATATCCTGTATCGAGATTACGAATCCAGGCTGAATCTTCATTCACCGAACGCACTCGTCCGATATGGCTCACATGAACTGTTTTGATCAAAACGTTCTCACCTCAACTCCATATGCTTTGCACGAAGCTGACCGCAAGCGGCAGCAATATCATGTCCCTGTTCACGACGAATGGTTACATTAACACCCTGTTCCGAGAGTATCTTCTGAAAATTGAAAATGTCGCTTCTCGATGTTCTTACGTATTTGCGTTCAGGTACATGGTTAACCGGAATCAGATTCACGTGGCACAACATGTTCTTAAGCACACTTGCCAGTTCAGCTGCATGCTCTGGCTGGTCGTTTACCCCACCAATAAGTGCATACTCGAACGTAATTCTCCGACCTGTTTTGGCCAGATAATAACGAAGGGACTCCATCACGTCTTCAAAAGGAAAACGACGGTTAACCGGCATCAATTTCGAACGAAGTGCATCATTTGGTGCATGGATCGAAATGGCGAGGTTAATCTGTGTATCTTCATCCGCAAACTTGTAGATGTTCGGAACGATTCCACTCGTGGATACCGTGATGTGACGCTGACCGATGTTCAGCCCTTTTTCATGAATCATAATGCGCAGGAATGTCATCGTAGCTTCATAGTTTTCGAAAGGTTCACCCGAACCCATGATTACAATACTGCTGACACGCTCGTTGCGTTCATCCAGAATTTTCTGAGCCTGCACAACCTGGGCAACAATCTCCCCAGCCGTAAGGTTACGCTTGAGACCACCCAATGTGGATGCACAGAACGTACAGCCAATACGACAACCAACCTGTGTGGTTACACAGATGCTGTTCCCGTAGTTATGCTTCATGATTACCGTCTCAATGGCATGATCATCATGAAGACCAAAGAGGAATTTAACCGTTCCATCTTTGGATTCAAACTTGGTAATTTCCTTAAGCGTTACGAATTCAAATTGCTCTGTCAGTTTTTCACGTAATGGCTTGGACAGATTGGTCATTTCACTGAAATCATTCACGCGTTTTACATAAATCCAGTCAAAGATTTGGCCACCGCGAAACGCCGGCTCCCCATTCTCCACAGCCCATTGCTGCAGTTGTTCCAGAGAATAATCATATATAAAAGGTTTCATTTTGTTGTCAACACCTATTCCTTCTTTTCTTTTCGTTGGCTTCATTCTTTTCGTTCCATTCGTCCTATTCTATCACAAAGACCACGTTACATCCATGTATACCCTTGATATCTGTACTTCATGCATTATAACACCTCAATGCCACCATCGCACCCTGTCATCACTTTTCTCTGACAATTATATCGAAGTCCCATCACAAAGAAATCCGCCGAAGTTCCCCTCGGCGGTCATGCTTCCGTGCTCTATTAAACTGTTATTCCGCTGTTTTTGTCAACCGTGCGATGAAAAACCCGTCGCTGTGAGCGTATTGTGGCAAAATCTGAACGCCTCCGTTCACAACCTTAAAGTTCGCTGTCTCCGATTCAGACCAGACGGATGCTTCTGCTGGACTATATTCCGGATGTCGATTCAAGAAGTCTGCAACCATATCCTCATTCTCAGCAGGCTCAATGGTACACGTGCTATACACCAGAATACCACCTGGTTTTAACAACGGCGCAACCTGATCAAGCAATTCACGTTGCAAGCCTGCGATATCTTCGATATCTTTTACGGTTTTGGTCCATTTCACATCAGGCTTGCGGCGAATAACACCCAGACCTGAACATGGTGCATCCAGCAAAATGCGGTCAAACGACGCTTCCGGGTACCGTTCATTCAGATCTAGCGCATCTCCAGTTACAGCATCGATGCAACTCAGACCGAGACGCTCCGCCTGATCCAGGATCAGCTGGCGCTTGTGAGCATGTACATCATTCGCGACAATACGACCGCGATCCTGCATTTTCTCAGCCATGTGAGCTGTTTTACCACCTGGAGCTGCGCAGCAATCCAATACAAGTTGGTCTACTTCTGGCGCAACCGCTTCAGCGACGAGCATGGAACTTTCGTCCTGTACAGAGAACAACCCGTCCCGATACCAGGACGTTAGAGCCATGTTTCCACCACTACGTACAAGAATTCCATCGGGACTCAGCTGAGAAGCTTCAACGACTGCACCTGTACTGGTCATCTCATGCATCAGTTTCTCCCGTGTGGTCATTGTTGTGTTGACCCGGACACTCACCGCTGGCGGCTCATTATTCGCACGACAGATCGCTTCTGCCGTCTCCTCGCCGTACTGGGCAATCCAGCGTTCAACCATCCATAACGGGTGGGAATGCTCCAGTGAAATACGTTCGGCAACGGGTAGATGTTCTGGAATACGAAGTTCATCCCGATTACGGATCATATTGCGAAGTACACCATTCACCATGCCCGAGATTCCCTGATGGCCCAGTTTCTTCGCCAGATTAACCGCTTCGCTCACCACGGCATGCTCCGGAATACGATCAAGGTATATCATCTGATATACACTGATTCGCAGCAGGCTACGAACCCATGGTTGCAGTTTGGCTACTCCTTTGGCGACGTAACGTTCCAGAAAATAATCAAGTGTATTCAATCTGGCAATTGTTCCATACACCAGTTCGGTAGCTAGTCCAGCATCTGCGGGGCTTAGATCCGCCTCTTTCAGACGACGGTTCAACTCCAGATTACTGTATGCTCCATCTTGCTCAACTGCACTCAGAACCTTGACTGCCAATGTACGAGCAGATGTTTTGGGTTGCTGGGAGCGCGATGCACCACCCGATTTACCCGAATTCGGACGACGGTTTCCTTCACGTCCGGATGAATTTCCAGTAGGTTTCTGGCCTTTTCCTGACGAACGACCTGGTATGTTACCACTCATCGCAGCACCGTTCCAGGTTTCAGTGTACCACCGCGAGCAAAGTCAGCGGCCTGCATCACCTTTTTACCTGCCGGCTGCACTTCAGTCAACCACAGAGACCCATTGCCTGTGCGGACTTCAATCCCTGCCTTGTTCAATTGCAGCACCGTTCCCGGCTCTGCTTGTCCAGCATCCGAAGAAGTTGCCAGATCCACCTGATCGGGGTTAGCCGTTGCCCAGACTTTGAAGACCTGATCATCCCACATCGTAAATGCACCGGAGAACGGCACAAGACCACGAATCTGATTGAACAGTTCACGTGAAGTACGACTCCAGTCCATTTTCTCGTCATCCCGAGTCAGATTGCGAGCATATGAAGCCTCGGCATCATCCTGAGGGACCGCCGTTGTCTCGCCTGCAATCAATCGTGGCATTTCTGCCTGAAGCAGTTTGGAACCAGCCTCACTTAATTTATCGAACATCGATCCTGATGTATCTTCATCCGTAATTGGCAGTTCCACACGCGAGATCATATCTCCGGTGTCCAGGCCTTCAGCCATATACATCAATGTGACTCCTGTCACGGATTCCCCGTTAATAATGGAACGTTGAATCGGTGCTCCTCCCCGATATTTCGGTAAAAGAGAGCCGTGCACGTTCACACAGCCGCGAACAGGCATATCGAGCACAGCTTTGGGCAGAATCTGTCCAAAGGCCGCGGTCACGATCAGATCCGGCTTCCATTCAGCCAAGCGGGCTACGGCTTCCGGATCACGCAATTTAACAGGTTGAAACACCGGCAGACCGTGGCGTTCTGCCGCGGCCTTAACCGGTGTTGGCGTAAGTACTTTTTTGCGTCCTTGTGGTTTATCAGGCTGAGTCACCACACCCACCACATTGTATCCCTCTGCCATCAGCATATCGAGAGAAGGAACTGCAAATTCAGGTGTTCCCATAAAAACAATATTCAAATCGATCACTCCTTAATTACGACGCGGTCCCGTTTGATCGGCTGCAATTTCGTACACTTTCTCGGCGACATCCGTAAAGAGTACACCATCCAGATGATCAATCTCATGCTGGAATGCACGGGACAGCAAGCCACTACCCGTAATAATCAGCTCTTTGCCTTCACGATCCAGACCTTTAACCGTAACGGTCTCGAAACGGCGAACATCACCATTAATTCCAGGGATACTCAGACAACCTTCCGGTCCAAATTGTTCTCCCTCACTTGCAATGATCTCCGGGTTAATCATCTTGATCAGCCCTTGCTCATCACCTGCGTCGATAACAATCAGACGTTTCAGAATACCAACCTGTGGCGCAGCAAGACCTACACCTTCTGCATCGTACATGGTATCAGCCATATCATCCAGCAATTTTTGTACATTTGGTGTAATTTTGGTTACTTCTTTGGCTCTCTTGTGGAGCACCTCATCTGGTTCTTGCACGATAATGCGAATAGACATGTTGTAAGCACCTTCCTAATCCTCATCATAATTTCAGGACGATATCTGTATTTTGGGGTATTCAATTTAATCTATGTTTATACCGCTTGTTTACATCCGCATTGCTGCAAAATGCTTACATTAACATTTGCGGGTCTACATCCAGACTAATGAGCAATTTTTGCGCCTGAACATCATCGTCCATGCGCCGGGCCGTAGCCAGAGCAAGTCCTATGGCGTCTACATCCCCCCGCCATTTTATCATACATTGGAATCTGTATCTATTCTTGATCCGAGGAATCGGAGACGCTACCGGCCCCAGCACATCAAAGGCATCATTGCTGAATCGATCCAGACTGCCGAGCCATCCGGCCGCATTAGCCTTCTCTTTCAGTATTCGCGTGTAATTCTCGGCAAGACGAATCAATACCGGAAGCTGCTCATGCGAAAAGGTCACCAGAATCAGGCGACAGTATGGCGGATATTGCAAATTGCGACGGTGCAGCAATTCCTCACGTACAAACGACACGTAGTCATGCTGACTCGCATGACCAATGGAGTAGTGCTCCGGCGTATAGGACTGAACAAACACTTCACCAGGCAATTGGTGCCGACCCGCTCGGCCAGCTACCTGTGTTAGTAACTGAAACGTTTTTTCCGCAGCACGGAAATCAGGTAAATTCAACGCTGAATCCGCTGTTATCACACCAACCAGGGTTACATCCGGGAAATCAAGTCCCTTTGCCACCATCTGGGTGCCCAGCAATACATCCGCCTTTTTCTCACGAAACTGTTTCAACAGCTTCTCGTGCGCCCCTTTTTCCGTTGTTGTATCCACATCCATCCGAATGACCCGAATACCCGGAAAGAGCTTGGCAAGCTCTTCCTCGACTCGCTGTGTACCTGTACCAAAGTATCGAATATGCTCGCTTCCACAATCCGGACACACTTCCGGAGCCGCTTCCGCATACCCGCAGTAATGACAACGGAGATTATTTGAGCGCTGATGGTACGTTAATGAAATATCACATTCAGGACAACCTGCCACATATCCACAGCTTCGGCACATAACAAAGGTCGAATATCCACGGCGATTCAGCAGAAGCACCGTCTGTTCACCACGTTCCAAGCGTTCCTCCAACCCTTTGTGCAAAGCCCTGCTGAACATGGAGCGGTTGCCATCCTTCAACTCTTCACGCATGTCAACGATTCGCACTTCAGGCAACTTGTTACCCAGCGCCCGTGTTGGCATCTCCAGCAAGAGTGGTGCAAAATCATCATTACTTTGCGAGCGTGCTGCATAATAACTTTCCAGCGAAGGTGTGGCTGAACCCAGAACAACCACGGCCTGATGCTGCTGTGCTCTTTTTACCGCTACATCACGAGCATGATATTTCGGAGTTTCCTCCTGTTTGTAGGAAGTCTCGTGTTCTTCATCCATAATGATCAACCCAAGCCGACTGAAAGGAGCAAATACAGCTGAACGCGCCCCAATTGCAACCTTCACCTGACCCTCACGAATCTTGCGCCATTCATCATAACGTTCACCACCAGACAGACGACTGTGCATAACAGCAACTTGGTCTCCAAATCGCCCTTTAAAACGTTCTACCATCTGTGGTGTGAGTGCAATCTCGGGCACCAGTACGATAGCCTGCCGATCCTGTTCGATGCATTGTTGAATGGTTTGAAGATAGACTTCCGTCTTGCCACTTCCCGTAACACCATGTAGCAAAAATACCCCATGGCGTTGTTCCTGCAATCGGCCATTGATATTGTCGTAGACAAGTTTTTGCTCATCGGTCAGAACCAGCGGTTCAGTCGCTTTGAACGTCCTGCCCTGATAAGGGTCACGGAAGACCTCAACGTCCTCGGTGACGATCAGTCCCTTTTCCTCAAGACCTTTAATCGTTGCGGCCGATACCTGTAGTGTAGATAACACTTCTTTCATCGGCATGGGTAGCAGTTCTTTCATTTCCAGCAAAAAAGCCAGAATCTCCTTCTGCCGCTGTGCTTTCGCCGGGAATGAAGCAAGTGCTTCCTGAGCAGCAGCAATATCTACAGCCAGATCAACGGACTTCATCGTTTTTTTATTTAACTTGTCCTTGATGGCCTGACTTTCCAGCAGCACGCCACCAAGCAATAATTTTTTAATTAGTGCAGCATGATTGGGATACTTTCGACTCAGTTGTTGCAGCGGTACCTGACCCCGACTTTTGACAAAACGGATGATATCCTGCTGTACTTTCTCGGTCGTAGACTCTTCTCCCCATACAAATAACACCTCATCATCCGGTTGTGCACCCGCCATCTGTCCATCAAGTGCATCTCCCAGCGAGATGTATCGCTCTGCTTTCCCTTTCAATGCCGTCGGCACCATGACCTGTAATGACAAAATCCGGTTACTGGCGTAACGTCCACTCATCCATTCGGCCAACTCAACCAAATCCTTTGACAACGGGGGAACAATGTCCAGCAACTCCTGAATCTGCTTAAGCTTGAATGATTCCTCACCGGTACGCGGCACAAGATCAATCACGAATCCCTGCACCGTCCGATGACCAAAAGGTACACCCACCCGGCTGCCAATCTCGATCCATTCCCTCATCGATTCAGGTACCAGGTAATCAAACGGCCGGTCTGTTTCCTTCACGGGAACATCGACTATGACCTTGGCAATCTCCATATCCTAATTCCTCCCGGCAATGCGCTCCGCCGCAATCCGGAGCAACCGATGAGCCACATCGTCCTTGGCCATCACTGGAAGCTCCTCCACCAAACCTTCCCGGTCATAGATATGTACCGCGTTGGTGTCTGTTCCAAATCCTGCACCCGTGCGGGTTACATCATTGGCTACGATCAGATCACAGTTTTTCCGTTCCAATTTTTCACGTGCATACATCTCAACCGACTGAGTCTCCGCAGCAAAACCAATCAAAAACTGATGGGTCTTCTGTTTGCCCAGCGTTTCAAGAATATCTATATTTTTAACAAGTTCGAGCGACAATGTGTCGCCTTTCTTCTTGATCTTCTCCGTATAAACTTCCTTTGGACGATAATCGGCAACTGCAGCCGCCTTAACCACGATATCAGCATCGTCCCACTCGCGTGTTACGGCTTCATACATATCCTGTGCAGACTGTACAGGGATCAACTCAACGTTCTCCGGTGGCTTGGCTTGGGTATTGCCCATAACCAATTTCACATCTGCCCCCAGATCACGCGCAGCTGCAGCTATGGCAAATCCCATTTTGCCAGATGAATCATTCGTAATGTATCGTACTGGGTCAATGCGCTCAATCGTACCGCCAGCCGTAACAACAACCTTCTTGCCTTTTAACAATGAAGCTTGTCCCTGCCCACTAATGTCTGCAGAATCGCGCTGTTCGAAGAAACGTTCCACCACATCCACAATGCTCTCCGGTTCTTCCAGACGTCCCTTGCCCACATATCCACACGCAAGCAGACCTTCACCCGGTTCAATCATCATGGCTCCCCGTTCAACAAGCAGGTTCATATTATGCTTTACAGCTGGATGATCATACATATGTACATTCATCGCTGGAGCAATCATGACAGGGGCTGTCGTCGCAAGAAGAGTTGTTGAGAGCATGTCGTCTGCCATGCCATGTGCCATCTTGGCAATCACATTCGCAGTAGCCGGGGCAACCAGAACAAGATCCGCCAGATCGGCCAGATGAATATGAGATACGACTGCGGGTTCACGTTCATCAAATGTATCGGTATATACGGTGTTTCGGGTCAACGTTTGCAGCGTCAATTCGGTAATAAACTGTGTAGCGGAAGCTGTCATGATCACATGAACATCCGCTCCCTTTTGCACCAGTCTGCTGCATAATGTTGCCGCTTTGTAAGCGGCTATGCCGCCAGTCACACCAAGCACGATTTTTTTACCGTTCAACATGTTTATTTCCCCCGATATTTATACGACGTCTAAAGAAGATTCCGTTAAAATATGCTTATTCGTAAAAAAATAACAACCTCGCGGTTGTCAATTAATCCGGCTTACGCCGTATGCAGTTGAAGAGTAGCCGCAAGCGGCTTACTCTTCTTCTTCGTCCTGTCCTTTGATGACAACGAGCAGGTCTCCATAGATTTCTTCCAGTGCAACGCCAACTTGTTTATGCGATCTCGCACCTCTTAAATCCGTTTTTTCACCTTCACGTAGCTGTCTAGCCCGGCGGGAAGCAGCAACAACAAGGGAATACTTGCTGTCGACTTTGTTCATCATTTCATCAATAGAAGGATACAGCATATTAACAAACACCTCTTCGCATTAGTATAATCGCAAGTTGCCGCCTGACAGAACTGATGTGGCATGTCTTCACACCCGGGCATTCCGAGAAGGAGTGCTTCAGTATATGATATGACAACTGCCCCACTTATATCGCATTCTGCAGCGGCAAAAGGGATTATTTATTGATCTTACAATGTTCGGCGATTATGATGCTTTCTATTCTCTTGCACGCCAAATCAATTTCATCATTAACAACAGCGTAATCATACTGCTCCAGCAGACTGATCTCATCAACCGCCACGGACATCCGGTGATCAATGGTCGCTTGGCTTTCGGTACCACGACCCTGAATGCGATCTTTCAGCTCGTCCAATGAAGGAGGAAGCAGGAAAACAAAGATGCCTTCTGGGAATTTCTCTTTCACTTTTAACGCGCCTTGAACCTCAATCTCCAGAATGATGTCGCGGCCTTCGTTAATCGTTTTCTCCACAAAATCACGCGGTGTTCCGTAATAATTACCAACATACTCCGCATGTTCCAACAATTGATCTTCAGCAATCATGTTCAGGAACTCTTCATGACTTCTGAAGAAATAGTTCACACCATGTTCTTCACCAAGACGAGGCTGACGGGTTGTTGCCGATACGGAATAGATCAATTCCGGCACCCGTTTGCGCAAAGCGCTGCATACAGTACCCTTCCCGACCCCAGATGGGCCGGACAACACTACCAGTAATCCCTTAGACATATTACACTCCATTTTATTCGTCGTTATCATCATCTTTCGAAGAAAGACGATGGGCGACCGTCTCAGGCTGAACTGCAGACAAAATGACATGATCGCTATCCGTAATAATTACGGCACGAGTACGTCTTCCGTACGTTGCATCAATCAGCATGTGACGATCTCTTGCCTCTTGTATAATTCTCTTGATCGGCGCCGATTCCGGACTCACGATGGATATAATCCGGTTCGCCGATACGATGTTACCGAATCCAATGTTAATGAGTTTGATTGCCATAATCAGGTTCTTCCCCCTATACATGCGACTCTTTTGCCGAAATGTGGCCGTTCATTCGATATTCGCAGCTTGCTCACGAATCTTCTCCAGCTCCGCCTTCATCTCGACAACACGATTCACCAGAGCCAAATGGTTGGCTTTTGATCCAATCGTATTGACTTCCCGATTCATCTCTTGAATTAGAAAGTCCAACTTACGACCTACGGGCTCATCACTCTTCAGCAGTTCCCTGCTCTGTCCAAAGTGACTCTGTAGACGCGTAAGCTCCTCTTCTATGTTAGAACGATCGGCAAACATTGCAATTTCCATACCCAATTTATGCTCATCAAAAGGGAAAGAGCCTTCTTCCTGCATTTCCGTAAGCCTTTGTCTTAGCTTGTTGCGATAATCACTTACCACAGTCGGTGCAAGATCAAGCATTTCGGTATGCAGTGACTCCAGACGGGTAATCCGCCGTTCCAGATCACTGGCCAGATGAAGACCCTCGCGAGCGCGCATCTGTTCAAGGCTGGACAGAGCCTCTTTCAATCCTTCCTGCAGAACTCGCTCCCATTCGTCCTTCTGCTCTTCGGGAATGGAACTTGTCCCATCCGAATGAACCATGACGTCCGGCAGCCCAAGCATATCCACAATACTTGGTTTGCCCTGCAATCCATATTGGGTCTCCAGTTGCTCTGCAGCCTGCAGATAGGCCCTGACCGTCTGTTCATTCAGAACAGCGGGAAGAGCCTGGTCTTCCTCTTTTTCTTTCATTACATAAACATCAATCCGCCCGCGTTTCAAACGACTCTGTACGATCTTCCTCAAACCGTCTTCATAATACGTCCACTCTCTTGGCAGACGCATCATCACTTCGCAATAACGATGATTAACAGATTTGATCTCTAATTGTACCTTATAGCCGCCAAAATGAAAGGCGGATTGACCGTATCCGGTCATACTGAATGACATCGGCATCACATCCGTTTTACTATTGTAATTGATTATTAGGGTTGAAACAAGTAGGACATTGATGCTCCGACTTCTCCCATACGTATTGAGTCAGTTCGGCCGTCATGCCATAGAACATAAACGGTGTCATAAGATAGATGCCTTTGAAATGCGCTGTTGCTACGTCCAGCAATTCCTTGGCAATTTTCACCCCCATCGCACGGCCTTCTTCGCCTTCCAGTCCGGCCATACGGGAACGCACTTCATCCGAAAGCTGAATTCCGGGAACCTCGTTGTGCAGATACTCTGCATTCCGTCCACTCGCCAGCGGCATCACACCTACAAAAATGGGCACATCCAGATGTTTGGTCGCTTCGTGCATTGCTACAATCAACTCAGGATCATAGATCGGTTGTGTCATGATGTAATCTGCGCCAGAGGCAATTTTCTTCTCCAGACGTTGTACAGCTTTCTCCAAATATTTCACATTGGGATTAAATGCTGCTCCGATGACAAAACCCGCTTTTTGCTTCAGCGGTTTACCTGAGAAAGCCACTCCATCGTTCAACTGTTTGATCATGCGTATGATTTCAAAAGAAGTCAGATCGTATACCGAGCTTGAACCCGGCAGATCACCAAATCTTGCAGGATCTCCTGTTACAGCTAATACATGATTAATGCCCAGAGCATCAAAACCCATCATGTGGGACTGTGTTCCAATCAGATTCCGGTCACGGCAGGCAATGTGCACAAGTGGACGAAGGCCCGTGCGATCCTGAACGAGGTGACCCAGCGCCATGTTGCTCATCCGTGTAACTGCGAGTGAATTATCGGCCAGTGTCAGGGCATCGGCTCCTGCTGCTTTTAATGTCTCGGCACCTTTCATGAACTTGGCAATGTCCAAGTCACGCGGCGGGTCAAGTTCAACAATAACGGTGTGACGCTGCTTGACCAGATCAACGATCGTAGGCTGTCCGCCACGTCCGGAACGCTCATCCACATGTTCATGCAATACAATACGCGGTTTGGATTCTGACGGATCAGGCTCCAAAATAGGCGAAGGCACATAGTCAGCAAGCGCCTCCTTCATAGCGGTAATATGATCAGGTGTCGTACCACAGCAACCGCCGATAATACGAGCGCCCAGTTCAGCAAATTGCACTGCCGTCTGACCAAAGTACTCCGGAGTCGCACCATAACGGAACTGACCATCTACATAATCTGCTGCACCCGCGTTCGGGTAGACGGACATTGGAATACCAATACGTCCGGAGACGGTTTCCATGGCACGCATAATCCCGTTTGGACCTGAGCGACAGTTAAAACCAATGACGTCCGCACCCTGCTCCCGCATGATCCGGAAGGCTTCAGGCATTGTATATCCGTCCAGTGTATGCCCTACATCCTCTACCGCGAACTGTCCAATCACCGGCAGATCACTCAGCTTGCGCGCTTGCAAAAGGGCAATATCCATCTCCTCGATATCATAGAAGGTTTCAAGCAAAATGCCATCCACGCCTTCATCAAGCAGTGCAGAGATCTGTTGTTGATAAAAGCGTTTCAGTTCACTCGTTGACACGTTTGTCCGCTTGCCACCTCGAATGGAACCAACTGCACCAAGCACATAACCGGTATCCCCAGCTACCTCTTTGGCAATGCGAACGCCGGCACGGTTCACGTCCTCCACCTTGGACTCCAGACCGAACTTGGACAACTTATCGTAATTGGCAGAATACGTATTTGTTTCAAATATATCTGTACCTGCATCCCGATAACGGCGATGTACATCCGCCACCACTTCAGGTGAAATCAAGTTTAATTCTTCATATGAAATCCCTACCGGGAACCCCATTTGGTACAGAAATGTTCCCATGGCCCCATCTCCAACGAGAACCCGTTCCTGCATAACTTTGCGCAAATCCGCCTTCATCCCTTTTCCCCCCGCCTAGCTGTGATCATTTTCATACTAATGTAACACAAAAAACGCTAAAAAACGAAGAAAAACACAGGTTTTTGATGAGTATCCAGCTCATATGGACTTTCTTGCCATACAGCCCCCAATATGTCTCTGTACAGGAGACACGTCCTTTCCTTTTTGACAAAAAAAGAGGCCCGCAGGCCTCTTTGGTTAAACCTTCCACTTTTTATGAAGTGATTCCCTTAAAAACAACTTCAGCAGGTCCAGTCATGTACACATGATTGTCAGCTTCATTCCACTCAATGTGGAGATCCCCACCCTTGAGGCTGATGACGGCTGTACGATCTGTATGTCCATTCAGGACAGAGGATACCAGTGTCGCACAAGCTCCGGTTCCACAAGCAAGTGTTGGACCCGCTCCGCGTTCCCATACACGCATGTCCACATATCCACGGTCACGGACTGTGGCGAATTCCACATTGATTTTTTTCGGGAACATCGGATGTACTTCAAGAAGTGGGCCCCAAGTTGTGAGGTCAAAATTCACAGCGTCATCGACATAGATAACCGCATGCGGGTTACCCATGGATACGGCAGTGAATTTGAACGCATGTCCATTTGCTTCAATGTAGTGATCAACCACTGGGTTGGCATCCACCGTTGTAGGCACTTGAAGACCGTTCAGGATCGGCTCACCCATGTCGACACGTACCGTTTCCACTTTACCATCACGAATGTTGAGACTCACAGGTTGTACCCCTGCACCAATCGTTTCAATGGTGATCTGCTCCTGGTTCACGTGACCGTGATCGTATACATATTTGGATACACAGCGAATGGCATTACCGCACTGCTCTGCTTCCGAACCGTCCGAATTCATGATACGCATCTGAAAGTCCGCCTTCTCCGAAGGCAGTATATAAACCAGGCCGTCCGCACCGATGCCAAAGAAACGGTTGCACCATTTCACAGCCAATTCTGCTGCATCTGCCGGAAGCTCCTTTTCACCAAATACAACGATAAAATCGTTACCAAGTCCATGCATTTTCGTAAATTCCATAATCTTGCCCACTCCTTTTGGCAGTCTGCTGCCAAAGCTATATTCTTGCTCTTCTACAGGATTACCATAGAAATTCATATTCAACATTTACACAAAAAAAGCTATCCTGCAAAAATGCCAAAGCTTCCGCTTTGAATCATTTTGAGGATAGCATAACGAAATAGGTCAGGAAAAGGTATTGATTTTATGCCGAAAACTTTGTACTTTTCGGTACGAAGCGGCCAGAACCACCCATACGGCGGCGGTTACGACGACCACCCCACACGCTGCCTGCGCCCATAAGGAACGTTGGAATGCCCGCAGCAACGATACAGATCGCCCATTCACGCAATCCCAAAGGTACGGTTTTGAAGATCGGCTGCAGCGGCTCAACGTACATGACAATTAACATCAGTACAACCGATGAAATAACGGCAAGAACCAGATATTTGTTCTGTAGTGGATTGCGGTGGAAGATGGACCGTGAACTACGGCAATCAAAAACATGGATAAGTTGCGCCAAAACGAGTGTAGCAAAAGCTACAGACTGTGCCTTGATGAGTTGACCCGGATTATCCGGTGCAGCCTGTAAGGTAAGCCAGAACGCTCCGAGTGTGCATAATCCAATCAACACACCCCTGCTGACGATTTTCCAACCCAGTCTGCGGGCAAAAATGTTTTCCTTGGCTCCACGGGGTTTGTGTTCCATCAAATCTTTCTCCGGCTGGTCTACCCCGAGCGCCATTGCAGGCAAACCATCTGTTACGAGGTTAACCCACAGAATCTGAATAGGTACGAGTGGTAGCGGCAGGCCCATCATCATTGCAAAGAACATTGTCAATATTTCGCCCACGTTCGATGCCAGCAAATAACGGATAAACTTGCGAATGTTCTCATAAATATTACGGCCTTCTTCAATGGCAGCCACAATGGTTGAGAAGTTATCATCACTCAGAATGAGCGCCGAAGCTTCCTTCGTGACATCTGTACCCGTAATACCCATCGCGATCCCGATGTCTGCTGCTTTAATGGCTGGAGCATCATTGACTCCATCACCCGTCATCGCGACGACATGCCCTTTGCGCTGCAACGATTTTACGATGCGAAGCTTGTGTTCAGGACTTACCCTTGAGAACACATATATGCCCTCTACCTGTTTATCCAGTTGCTCGTCTGTCATGCCTGCCAGCTGCTGACCACTTAACGAGGCACCTCCACGTGGAAGAATCCCGAGTTGATGAGCAATGGCTTCTGCCGTTGTTCCATGATCACCTGTGATCATGACGGTACGAATACCCGCTTTGCGGCATGTGGCAATCGCATCTCTCACTTCACGACGCGGTGGATCAATCATACCTGCAAGTCCTACGAAGACAAGTTGACTTTCGGCAGCGTGTTCGTCAGCCACTTTTTCTTCCGGCCGTACTTCACGATAGGCCATTCCGAGGACACGCAGTGCCGCTCCAGCCATGCTCTCGTTGGCTGCCATGACTTTCTGTCGCAGTGTTCCAGTGAAAGGCACGACCTTTCCTTCCCACAAAATATAACTGCAGTGTCCGATCAACACATCCGGTGCACCTTTAGTGTAGATCATTCGGCCTCCCTGATGATGAACCAGGACCGACATGCGTTTTCGCTCCGAATCAAACGGGAATTCCTGCTGGCGGGCATACAACTCTTTGAGTCCGGCAGGAGTAAGCCCCATTTTGGAGGCCAGTGTGACGAGTGCCCCTTCCGTCGGATCACCTTTCAGCTCCCAGAGTACATTATCTCGTTGAACGGTTTCTTCTTGAAGATCACCCTTTTTCGTGTTTTTCTTGCTGTCCTTTTTGTTATCCTTGCCCTTTTTCTTGCTCCCCACCTCGCTTGCAACACTTTCCACAATACTCGCATTGTTGCAAAGCGCACTAATCTGAAGCATTCTGCGCAGGGACTGGTCACTCTTCAGTTCCACCATGCGACCGTTCTCCAGCATCTGTCCTTCAGGTGTGTAACCATCCCCGGTAACCTTGATGTTACGTCCCTCCAGCCACACATCCGTTACTGTCATCTTGTTCTGGGTGAGCGTACCTGTCTTATCCGAACAGATTACAGATGCACAGCCCAGAGTTTCGACGGAAGGCAGTTTGCGTACAATGGCCTTACGTTTGATCATACGCTGTACGCCTAGTGCGAGTGCAATGGTTACAATGGCCGGCAGACCCTCCGGTATGGCAGCCACCGCGAGGCTGACCCCAGCCAGAAACATGCCAACGGCTGGTTGTCCGTGCAATATCCCTGCGACGACAACCATTATGGTTAATCCCAATGCAACAAAAATCAGAATTTTGCCCAATTGCTCCAGCCTGTGCTGCAAAGGTGTTTCTTGCTCCTCCGTATTTTGGATCAGATCGGCGATTTTGCCCATCTCCGTCTCCATCCCTGTACGAATGACCACACCTTTGGCTGTGCCACGAGTGACCATGGTACCCATAAAACCAATATTCTTCTGATCACCCAGCGGAACGTCCTCGTCCGCAATCGGCAAGCAATGTTTGCTTACAGGAACAGATTCCCCGGTAAGTGCCGACTCCTCGACATCCAGACTGTTCGTTTGCAGCCAGCGCACATCGGCGGGTATACGATCCCCACTCTCCACCATGACAATATCCCCCGGGACAAGCTGTTTGGCGGCAAGGTGTACTTCCTGGCCTGAACGAAGCACTTTGGCAAGAGGTGCAGACAACTGTTTCAATGCACGAAGAGATCGTTCAGCCCTGAATTCCTGTACAAACCCCAGAATTGCATTCAGTACGATAATAGCCACAATCGTTACTGCATCCAGATACTCACCCAGTAATCCGGATACCAACGTTGCTCCCATCAACACCAGCACCATAAAATCCTTGAACTGATTCAAGAGCAATGTAATTGGAGAAATGCGTTTCCCCTCGCTCAGTTCATTCGAACCGACCACTTTCCTCTTCTCTGCTACAGCTTCATCCGTCAATCCTTCCTGCGGGCTGACGCCAAGAGTGTTACGAAGCTCTTCATCACTAAGTTGATGCCACTTGGTATGTTCCATGCTTCAAGTTTCCCTCCCAGTCTGTATTTCATCTGCAAAATAAGCTCACATGACTCACCGGCGCGCTGGTCGACAGGCTGTACACTATGCCGGACAAACTACCTGCTCTATATGTATTCGGACAGGTCTGTGATTAGCACCCGGAAGGTGAATCCTTTCCCTGATGGACAGAATAGGCTAAAATAAAAGTCTGCGATGTTCTGCGCAGTACCAATTCAAGCGTTCAACAGGCAAGCAACGAAGAATCTGTAGCCAGTCCTTGTTTTTTTACATACCTGGTTGCACGGTTTCAGTTATATAGATGAAGCATTTGGCATGATAAATGCAGATGCTCGATAGAGAGAGGAAGTGGAAAAAATGGCATTGGACGGCATTGTAACACGGGCCATTGTTCATGAACTGCAAGGCTGCATTGGTGGACGTATCAGCAAGATCCATCAGCCGAATGGCCATGACGTAGTTCTCACCCTGCGTGCTCAGCGCGGAAATAGTAAATTGCTTGTTTCGGCAAGCCCGACATATCCCCGTGTGCATTATACGGAAAAGACATTCCTTAACCCTACGGAAGCACCCATGTTCTGCATGTTGCTCCGTAAGCACTGTGAAGGTGCAATCATTGAGGAGATCCGTCAGATTGGCATGGAGCGTATTATCCACATCAATGTGCGCCAGCGCGACGAACTGGGAGATGTTTCGGTTAAACGGATCATCATTGAATTGATGGGGCGTCACAGTAACATTATTTTGCTTGATCCCGTTACAGAAACGATTCTGGATGGCATTCATCATGTGACTCCTTCCATCAGCAGCTACCGGGTAATCATGCCCGGATTCGCGTATACCGCCCCACCCGAGCAACATAAAAGTAATCCGCTCGAAGTGAGTCGTACAGCATTCGAGGACAGCTATCATGCGGCTGAGGAAGAGGCATCACGCTGGCTTGTGAATTCCTTTAGCGGTCTTAGCCCGTTAATTGCGGGAGAGATTGCTGCTCGTGGGATTGCTGCTGAAGGCATCGTGAGCACTCCAGATGTGGTTGAGGGTGAGAGCCGAGTTGAGTCTGGTGCACTCTGGGACGCTTTTGAAGCCGTGATGGGACCTGTCAGAGATCATGTCTACACGCCTGTAACCGGAATGAACGCCAAAGGCAAAATGATTTTCTCGGCCGTTCATCTTCAGAGCATTCAGGACTTGGAGAAAACCTATGACACGATGAGCAAGTGCATGGAAGATTATTACGGAGACAAGGCTGAACGGGACACGGTTAAACAGAGAGTAAGTGATCTGCTCCGTTTTCTACAGAATGAGCGAAGCAAGAACATCAAAAAGCTGGATAACCTGAACAAGGATCTGCTCGAAGCCGACGATGCGGACAAGTTCAGACTATGGGGTGAGTTGCTGTTCGCCTCCCTGCATCAGGTCCACAAAGGGGACAAGAGCGTGGAGCTTGTGAACTTCTATGATGAAGACCAAGCCAACATTACCATTCAACTTGATCCGCTGCTTACACCGTCTGACAACGCACAACGTTATTTCAAGCGTTATAACAAATACAAGAACAGTCTGGCTGTCATTCATGAGCAGCTTGGCAAAACCAAAGACGAGATTGACTATCTCGATAACCTGTTGCAGCAGCTGTCCATTGCATCGATGAACGATATTGAGGAAATACGCGATGAGCTTGTGCAACAGGGATACCTTCGTGACCGTAACAAGAAGGGTAAAAAGAAGAAGAAAAGCGACCGTCCGACCGTACACCAATTCACCTCCTCCGAGGGGATTGATATTCTTGTGGGCAAAAACAACCTGCAAAATGAGTATGTGACCAACCGTCTCGCTTCTTCCAACGACACTTGGCTGCATACCAAAGACATTCCAGGTTCACATGTGGTCATTCGCAGTACTGACTTTGGTGAAGCTACATTGGAAGAAGCGGCACAGCTTGCTGCGTATTTCAGCCAAGCCAAGGAATCAAGCAGTGTGCCTGTGGATTACACGTTTATCCGTCATGTACGCAAACCAAGTGGTGCGAAGCCGGGTTTTGTCATCTATGATCACCAGAAGACCTTGTTTGTCACGCCAAATGATGAATTGATCAAGAGTCTGCCATCCACCATTAAAAATGGATAGTATATATAAGTTGAACTAAAGATTATTTACACTGACACTACGATGACAGAACAACCTTCCAATCGCTGTAATCCTCCGTTATCGTGTAAATGATTAGTTCAACTTATATAGATGTAAAAGTAACAAAGACAGAATCCCCTGACCATTAACGGTTCAGGGGATTTTTGCGGTTGCAGTACTTGTTTGAATGATATGTGAAGCTCAGCTTATTTAGCTTTCTTTTTGAATGTTAATTCATTTATATGTATAATAATTCAATTGATGAATAAAATTTGTCGTTAAAGGAAGTGTATCATGACCATACATATTCGAGAAACTCAACCTGATGATCTGAAACCCCTGATGGCATTAATGCATGACTATGTAGTGGGATTCTACAACAACCCCTGGCCTGGTGATCAATCCATCCAGCTTTTGATCAACAACCTGCTTAATCAGCAGATCGGTGCGCAATTCGTGGCAGAAGAAGACGGGAAGCTTATCGGATTTTCCACCCTGTTCTTTACCTACAGCACGATGAAAGCAGAGCGTGTTGCCATTATGAATGACCTATTCGTTACGGAAACATTCAGAGAAGGCGAAGCAGAAGCCAAATTATTTGCACACTGTCAGCAATATACGCGTGATCATGGATGTGCATATATGTCTTGGATCACAGCAGTGACCAATGGGCGAGCACAGCAATTATTCGAACGTCTCGGGGCTACACGTGGCGATTGGGTAAACTATTCGATCACGTAGACTTTTTTTAACAAAAAAAGGACATGAATACATGTAGGTTCAGCCCTATCATGCTTGCATGTCCTTTACTCCTTCGATCTTAAATGTATCCAGTAATACAGAATTTATTATAGTCAGATAAAGCGTTGCAACGTCTCGCTTACTCTCCCTTTTGCTGTGAAGCAGCTGCCTTCAGCCTTTCCAACACATCAACCGTTACGGTCTTGCTACCAAGATCCCCGTGGAAAACAACACCTTGCCGTTTACCATGATAATCAGATCCACCTGTTTCAATGAGTTCGTATTCCTTGGCCAGCTCACCATACCTGCGTTCCTCTTCCGGGCCATGGTCCGAATGAAACACCTCAATGCCATCTGGACGAGAGTCTTCGATGATACGTCGCACCAATTCATCATCATTATATAGACCCGGATGGGCAATTACAGCGGCTCCACCTGCGGCTCTGATCCACTTGCACGCATCCTCTGGTGCAACGCGGGGTACAGATACAAAACCTGGCTTGCCTTCAGCAAGATACTGATCAAATGCATCCCGCATGTCGACCGCATATCCCTTCTTCACCAGCACATCGGCCATATGAGGTCTGCCAATACTCTCATCCGGCTCTAACGAGCGTCCCAGCTCATCCAGTACCTCCTGCCAGCTTATATCAAGCCCGAGTTCTTGGAGCTTTGCGATAATCAGATGATTCCGCTCATCTCGCGCTTCTCGTAATCCGCGCAACCGTTGCAGGAACTGCTCATCCTCTGTATTCACATAATACCCGAGCACATGAATATCTTTCCCACCAGCCCGAGTGCTAATCTCCACTCCGGCAACAACATCAATATCGTACTCTTTTCCCGCTTGTTGCGCTTCCGCTACACCGGCTACTGTATCATGGTCTGTTAGGGCAACCGCAGATAGCCCTTTTTGTTTGGCAAGCTTCACATTATCAGCAGGTGGCTGCATTCCATCTGAAGCCTGACTATGCGTATGAAGATCACAGCGTCCTTGGCGTTGATCCATGTACAACAGCTCCTTTGTGTAAGTCATTTGGATTAAATCTCATCTATCATTGAGTTTCCGGCTATTATGCCTTCCCTGTCTTGTGTACCGACTTAGGCTGCTCCTGCTGGCGCAGATAATTCAGGAAAGCGACTGCTGACAGGGGCAACAAGGACGATTTTAGATGGATGGCATAGAACTGCCTTTTGAATTCTAGTCCGCGGATATCCACAATATGAACAAGTCCCAGAGCCAGTTCATGCTGCACCGAAGAAGGAGATAACATCGTAATGCCTACCCCTGCCTCCACGGCCGATTTTACCGCTCCTGTACTGCCAAGTTCCATCACCACATTCATATCCTGTGGATCAATCTTTTTCTTTTGCAATTGGTCTTCCATCACCTGACGAGTACCCGAGCCCTTCTCACGCAACACAAAAGGATAATTCATTACATCCTCAATATTTACTTTGCTGCGCTTAGCCAAATCATGCCCGGCAGGTACAATCAGTTTCAGCTCGTCCTGCATGACAGGCTCTACAATCATGTCCGGGTGGTTCACTGGCGCTTCAATCAGACCAAAATTAAGCTGGTGCTTCAATATATCATCCATAATTTGCGTTGTATTCATCACTTTCATGACGATGGAAATATCCGGATATTGAAGTGCAAATGGTCCGAGCATGCGTGGAAGCACATATTCCCCGATCGTTAAACTGGCTCCCAACTGGAGTCGGCCCTGTAACATCTGGGTAAACGCCGACATCGCTTCGTCCGTCTGTCTGACCAGCTCTACACTCCGTTTCGCATGAGGTAATAACGTCCGGCCCGCCTCGGATAATTCTATTTTTTTGGTGGAACGATGCAGTAACTTGGTGCCAAAATAGTCTTCCAATGATTGAATCTGCATCGTTACTGCCGGTTGAGTCATATGTAATGCTTGTGCAGCAGCCGAGAAACTCCCCTTCTCTGCTACCGTATAAAAAATATGCAATTGGTGAAAATTCATATCTTCGCCCCTCTTCGATTACACTCTCTACATTGTAGCCGATTTCCCGCTTGGCAACAAAAAAAGCATGCAGCTTGTCTGCATGCGATAATACTTGAATCTATGAGTTCAACATATTGAATCTACTCCAACTTACTTATGCTTACGGCTATTTTTGACCAGCGTCATTCTTCTTGAATGTCTTAACCATGAATAATATGACTTCAGGTCCCTTAATTCAATGGTCTCCGACATACGTCCCAGAAACGTAACTACAATCATTTTGTGCAGCGGGTTGCCCGCAATATCATATTCTCCTTCAAGTTCGGAAAATTCGGCGACCACCACCAGATCCTCATCAATCAGGTAGACGTCCTGTTCATTACGGTAGTATGGTGTTATTCGGTCCTGCTTCAGACACTCCCATAACCACGCCGCAATATGGTCATCATCACTACGTGCAGGCTCAATACGGTCTGCATACCGCATCTTGGCATGATGGGTAATGACGATGTCGGCCACTTTCTTGTCTCCAAGAGCCACGAAAAACGGCTCGTAGGTGCTCCAACGTTGCATCACCTTATCACGCATGGGAATCACTCTCCACCAGATAGGACTTTCTATCTATTTATTACCAAATATATTACAACATTAGTCCCGCAACCTCAAGGCGTAAGTTTAACTTTTTTTCACAATAGCCAATTTGTGTATAATTCAAGAAAAGAGCGACCCCAAAGGGTCCCTCCAGTTTCTCGTCTATATTCCGTAAAAGCTCGTTTTGTCCATCGTTTTGCTGGCATACTCGGTTTTGATCTCATTACGATACGAGCGTTCGATCTTGCGCACATAGGAAAGTCGCTTCACATTTTTCATCGTATCATCAGCCCGTTCTGCATTAACATACATGACTACATAATGCATACGGCGGGAGATATAATGCACGGTGCCATATTTTTCGAGATTACGGGCAGCCTTCAAATCACTGACCCAAATAATGAATCCTGTCCTTTCCGCAAACATCATCGTTCCCCGCCCTTCTATAATGATTACTTAACTGCAACCACACTTGCCGCCACTACCGCAGCCGCCCTTCGGATTCGGATCATTGCTCGGTACCTTAATGGTCGTTGACACTGCAAATGCAATGGTCTCTGACATCTGGAATAACATATCATCCAGGGACTTCTCTGCCTGTTTGAAGCGGATTACCGCCTCGAAATTTTCCAACTCCTGTTCCAGAGCCTTCACCTGGTCTTTTGCTGCATGATAATCCGGGTGAAAATGACCGAAACGCTGTGTTTCTTCAAACAATTCCTTCTTGGCATTCAGCTTCCGAATCCCCATCTGAATCTCAGGGGTAGTCTCGACTTGCTGCTTCCAATATAAATAATCCGATACTTCGGCAGATTGGTTAATCATGTCGCCCAGTTCATATGCGCCCGTTAACACTTGGGCCATATCGACCGTGTTCATTTCCGCTACGCTCATGAAATATTCATCCTATCTATATATAAAGTTCTACTTAACGTAGACTACCTCATCATAGCATATCCATGAATAGTTAAGAAGAGTTTTTCCTGCAATTAGAAATACGGGGAACTCGAAAATTCGCCTTTCAACCTGATATTCACGTGAAATAGTCAGGTTATGACATCATCTGGCAGGATAAGACGCATTGTATCCCACTCTGACGGGGAGAATGTACGCCATTCCGTCTCTGATGTATTTTCACTTGAATCCAGCATACACCAACCGCTTAAAGTCCATTGTTCATGACCCTCTACCTGATGTGGAATGAGGTATTGCGTACGATTTTCCTGTTGTATACCCAGCTTGGTCTGCCACTCAATGGCTTTGGCAGCAATCTGTCGTGCGGTTGAACTATGATATCGACGCCACTCCCTGTACCAGGTCTCCGGTATCTCCTCAAATCCCAACAGAGAGAACTTCTTCTCAATGACAGAATGATCACGCTCCAACCCATGCAGAGAAGCAGGAACATCAACCAGACCTTGATTATCGGGTGTGTAGAAAGAAGAATATACACCGCTCAACATATCTTTTTCTGATAATTTCGGATCATCTGTGGGGCCTGTACTTGCCTCCATGACCTTCATACTCCGATTTACAGTCAACGGTGCAGCATCCGTCTCCTTTCCCCAATCTGCTAACGCAATACGTACATTCTCCGGTATACCTGTCAGAGCATATTGATCCAGAAACTCTATCACTTCATGTAATTCATACCCTCTGGTTAAGGCCGAAATGAATCGTTCTCTTGTCATACGGTAGATGGACATTCGATCACGTGTCACCCGTTCTGCGTATTGCTCAAGCATCCAGATCACATCAGGCCCTGCTTCCGGCGGCACCAACATTTCAAAATCAGGCTGCATGTAAAATCCAGACGGCTCCGTCTCACTTACCATCTCTTGTTCCCGATTTAACAGGCTCTGCGGTTCGATCAGCCAGCGGAATGCCAGCTCTCCCGACTGATCTTCTCCTACTTCACCATAACCCCAGCCAGCCAGTGCGCAGAGCCAGCCCCTGACTCGTGGTTTCAATTCCGAATTCTCTATATGGCACCATATGTTTTTTTCTGGAGCAAGCACTGCCAATTGATAACGGAAATGCTGCAACGCGGGTTCAGCTTCACCGTATCTTTCCATACACGCTTGATATATTTCCCGATGCATCTGTCTCCACGAAAGCTTCAACCATTTTTGTAATCGATGATCTACAATTTGAATTTGGCCACCTGACTTCTGAACGAGATTCAGACTGAGCAGTAGATCAAGAAGGATTGCTACGTGGGTCGGATACAAATCCGAATGTTCATATCGGATACCCAGACCTTCAAAGTCTGTCGAAGATAATACCGTGATCACACTTAATTTTTGAACACTTTTTTTATGTATAGTGCCTTTACCTGTCAAAGGAAGTCCTTCTCTTTCGATCCACGCGATCAGATGAAGCAGCTCTGCAGCAATATCCGGCTTTCCTTCCTGTAATACATAAGCATGCTGTGCCATCTGTTTAACGGTTATGCCCACTTTTTGTGCGTAAGCAAGCGTCAATGTGTCCATCAACGAAGCAGGAATATAGAATAGTCGCTCTCCCCAACTCTTATATACAGATTCAATCCATCTTTGCTGCCTAAGGTTGACGAATGAAGATTTGGCTTCTGCGACACTTAGTCCTTCGATGGCCCACTGTTCTCGGGGCAGGAGGGAGGAAAAAGGCTGACCGGCATTTTTGTGAAAAATTGCACCAAGCACTTTTTGCTCCACCAAAGTAAGCTTTGACCATGAATCAAGGTTCAGTACCACAGGCTCATCTATTGGTTGAAATGAAGACATCTCCCAATCCCTCCTCTTTTCGCGAGTATAAATGAACTATTCGTTCTCATGCACGATGGCATATTCATATCCCTGCTCCACCAAGAACATCTGACGATTTAATGCAAACTCCTGTTCCTTACTGTCCTCTGATACCAGTGCATAGAAATATGCTTTGTTTTCTCCAGCTTTTGGTCTCAGAATTCTCCCCAAACGCTGTGCCTCTTCCTGTCTTGACCCGAAACTTCCGGATATCTCAAGTGCAACAGCAGCATCGGGCAGATCCACAGCAAAATTGGCAACTTTGGATACAACAATCGTTTTAATCTCCCCTCGTCGAAAAGCGGCAAACCATTTGATTCGCTCTTGCTGTGACATGGTTCCCGAGATCAGAGGTGCTTCAATTTCCCGGGCAATCAACTCTAACTGATCCAGATATTGTCCAATCACTAGTGCAGGCAAATCCCGATGACGTTCCAACAGACGCTTGACTACACGTACTTTCGCCGGATTCTCGGCAGCCAATCGAAATTGGTGCTTAACCTCAGCTTGCAGATAATTCGATCTTAGTTCCGGGGAAAACGGGATACGTATCTCCTGACATTGTACATCAGCGATCCACCCTTGCTGCTCCAGTTGTTTCCACGGCATATCATAGAGCTTCGGACCAATCAGCGAGAAAACATCTTGTTCACAGCCATCCTCTCTAACCAATGTAGCCGTTAATCCCAGTCTTCGCGTAGCTTGAATATCCGCAGTTGCACGAAACACTGGTGCTGGCAGCAAATGTACTTCATCATATATGATCAGCCCCCATTGCCGCTCACTGAGCAGTTTAATGTGGGTAAAATCAGCATCCTTTGATTTCCGGTGTGTAAGAATCTGATATGTAGCTACAGTCACAGGTTTTACCTGTTTTTTCTGACCTGAATACTCACCAATCTGTTCGCTGGTAATCGTGGTTTTGTCTTGAATTTCCTGAATCCACTGTCGCACAGACGTTGTATTGGACGTCAAAATAAGGCATTCACATTGAAGCCGCTCCAGCACAGCCATGCCAATGACCGTTTTGCCTGCCCCGCAAGGAAGTACGAGTAAACCACTTCCTCCCATGCCCTCACTGCCTTCGAATGCATCCACAGCCTCTCTCTGGTAAGAACGTAGCGCAAATCGCTCAGAGTGGTCCCCTGGATCATTGGTTCGCCATTGGAATGAAAGCTTGGTTCCCTCCCGATACCCCACGTAATCAAGTACGGGGTAACCTAACCTTGTTAATTCCCTTTTTAATAACCCTCGCTGTTCTCCTGGGAGCAGAAGTTCATGAGCGTCCTTGCGTTCCATGCGAAAGGCAGCTATCGTTTTCAATCCACTTAATTCATCCAGCAACCGCTCATCCTCACTGTAAAGACGCATTCTTGTGTGATCTGCTTCGGAATGCAGCTTTAATTTGCCATACTGATCCATGATTCTCCGAACATCCTGTATGAGTGCAGCAGGCACGTTCCAGCGGGATACCAGCTCCAGACTTGCGATGACCTGATCTGCATTCCATCCCAGCGCAGCCGCATTCCAGAGCGATAACGGAGTGATTCGGTAAGTATGGAACGCTGCCGGTGTCTTAACCAGTTCTGAATACATCCCAATCTGCTCTCTTGCTCTTTCGAATCCGGGGTGTCCAACCTCCAGCAAAACCGTAAAATCCCGTTGAACGATACAAGCATCTGTCCTTACCTTATGTTCTGTTCCTTCCATTTGGAGCCTTCCTCCTATCACAAAAAAAGTCCAGTTCCGGCAGCTTCCGAAAATGAACCTCTATAATTGCGAGTTCAAAAAGTCTGGTTTTCAGTACCGAGAAGATGGACTTTTTGAACAACATCTATAAAAATCCACAAAAAAACATCCTGCCCATACCTCGGTATGAACAGGATGCCCAACTGGCTATAAAGTCATTCTGCTGTGTAACCCTTAGCCATGGCGATAAATAATCTCACGGCTGTCTGCATCGCGTCTTCATCAAAATCAAACATCGGATGATGATGCGGATAGATCGCATTTTTATCCGGGTTGCCTGCTCCAACAAACATAAAGCACCCTGGAACCTTCTGCAGATAATACGCAAAATCTTCCGCTGGCATCAGCATTGGGGAAGCTTGCACTCGTTCTGCTCCAAATAATTCTGTAGCTTCTCTGAAGAAACGTGCTGTCTCCTGTTCATCGTTCACCACAGGCGGATATCCCATAATATATTTCACTTGCGTCTCTGCCCCATAAGCTGCCCCTGTCTGGGCTACCATGGTAAGCACGCGCTCTTTCATCCCGTTTCGGGTCTCTTCATCAAACGTTCTTACCGTACCGCTCATTTTGCATTGCTCTGCAATTACATTCTGAGCCGAGCCCGCCTGCATTGTACCAATGGTCAGCACCGCGGGTTGCAATGGATCAACCGAACGACTGACAACGGTCTGAAGCTGCATCACAAGCGCAGAACCCGCGATAAGACTATCTATCGTGGATTGTGGCATCCCGCCATGTCCACCTTTGCCTTTGATCTCAATGTAAAAATCGTCCGCCGCCGCCATCATCGGTCCTGCCTTACTGGCAACAACACCTACAGGCAGCGGGGTCCACAGATGAATGCCATATATGACATCCACGCCTTCAAGCGCACCATCCGCAATGACCTGAACTGCACCGCCCGGCAGCAGTTCTTCTGCTGGCTGGAACAAAAAGCGAATCTCGCCTTGGATCTCCTGCTTGTGACGGCTAAAATACAAAGCCGTACCGAGCAAGATCGAGATATGACCATCGTGGCCGCATGCATGCATCGCTCCTGCTTGTTGTGACGCATACTCGATATTCTTCTCATCCTGAATTGGCAGTGCGTCCATGTCAGCTCGCAGCATGACGACAGGACCCGGCTTGTCCCCACGAATAGTACCGATGACCCCGTGACCACCAACATGACGCCTTACGTCCACGCCAAAACTCTCCAACATATCCGCTACAAAAGAGGATGTCTTCTCCTCATGAAAGGAAACCTCTGGATTGCGATGAAGGTGACGCCGCCATTCCACCATGTGGATCTGCAGATCTTCCCACCATATATTATTAGTCATGTCTCTCCACCCTTTCAATCTTAAACGGGACTTGGATCAAGCCCGAACCTTCCTCTTCAAACCTATTGCTATATATTGTAGCAGAATTGGAAGAAAACCGATACGAAACGCCTTGGGAAAGCTTGCACGGGAAGGGGAAACATACTATCATGAACTAGAGAAATACTCGAGAATTTATACTCGGAAGCTTATGAGGAGGATCAAACGCTTATGATTTTTGAGAATACAGGCTTGGATGGCTTGAAGAGCGACTTGGCATACCTGGATGAGAGCGCCGAGAAAGTCGGATTTGTCCGGTGGCAATGGGAATATTACCGTGCTACATATGACTACAAAATTGAAGATGAACAAACCAACTCAGAATACTTTGTACGCATTAATACCCGCGCAGTGGAAGGAAAATTGGAAAAACCGGATACCGTTCTTGCTGTTGAAGCAGTGTACCTTGGCAAAGCCACCTTCCCTCACGGCCTGGATTATGACTCTTCCGTTCCGCAACCAGTCGTGAAGCTGGCAGCCGAAAAATTACAGCAGCTTAAAGAACTGCTGGAAGCATAGGCTGGGCCAAACGATGAAACAACAAACGGCCCAAACGAAAACGAAGAGAGGCACGCCGGATTTTCAACTGCTAATCCTCACTTTATTGTTGGTGGGCTTTGGACTGGTGATGGTATTCAGCTCCAGTTCCAGCATTGCAATCGCAAGCGAAAGATTTAACAATGATGCCCTTTACTTCACGAAAAAACAACTTATGTGGGCGATTATCGGTCTATTTGGCATGTTTTTTGCCATGAATATCCGCTTCAACAAGTACAAAAAGCTCTATGCGCCCTTTTTCCTGCTTACTACGGTCATGCTGGTGATTGTTTTGATCTCAGGTGCAGTATTAAACGGTGCACGAAGCTGGATTCACATTTTTGGTTTCAGTCTTCAGCCCGCAGAGTTCGCGAAAATTGCTATCATTCTATACCTCTCTGCACTGATCACCAAAAAAGGTGAAGGCTTCAGGGTTTTCAAGACAGGGTATTTTCCCGTCCTGTTTATCGTTGGATTCATCGCAGGGCTGATTATGCTGCAACCAGACTTCGGTACCACCTTCATTCTGGTGTCCACCTGTGGTCTCTTGATCTATGCCGGTGGAGCCAGTATGAAACATATCCTGGGTTCGATTCTCCTGGTTGTACTCGGTGGGGCACTGGCGTTTGGAGCGAATTCCCTGTTTTCTTCCATGTCTCCTTCAGATAGCTCAAGTTCAACTGTCTCTGTTACAGAAGTCAAGCAGAACTATAAAATCGGACGAATTCAAGCTTTTTTGGACCCTTTATCAGATCCCACGGACGGAAGTCTTAACCTTTACCGTTCCCTTGTTGCCATTGGTGATGGCGGCATAACAGGTTCCGGGATTGGACAAGGTACGATGAAGCTGCATTATTTGCCAAATGCGTATAATGACTTTATTTTCTCCGTAATTGGGGAAGAACTCGGATTCATCGGAAGTGCATTATTCCTGCTTGTTTACCTGTACTTCATCTGGCGCGGAATTATTGTCTCTCTCCGCTGTCCCGATCCATTCGGAACATTGGTCGGCATAGGTATCATGGGACTAATCGCGATTCAGGCATTTATCAACATCGGTGGTGTAACTCAGACCATTCCGGTGACGGGGGTTACGCTTCCGTTTATCAGTTATGGGGGTACCTCACTCTTTGTAATGATGGTTGCCATGGGCATTCTGCTCAGTATCTCACGTACTAACAATCTGGACGTGATCAAGGAAGAGAAAACGAAGTCCGTGACTGTACAGACACAGACTCGTACCTCTCCTGCTCTTCGTTCACGGGAGTCCATCCGTCGGATTCGATAAAAAACAACTCAAAAAAGGCTGTGCACCCAATGGATGCGCAGCCTTTTCTGTGTACTGAATAAACTCTGTCTATCAAGATGAAGAACAGGTCAATATCGTTCTGTCCTCCATTGCGGATTGCGATTTCTACAGATCGTCGCCTTTGAAAGATACGCCTTCTACCTTTACATTGACTTCAACCACGCGTAATCCGGTCATGGTCTCTACCGCTTCTCTTACATTCTGCTGAAGCATACGGGAAACTTCATGAATCGGGGTTTCGTACAGGACGATGATGCGCAGGTCAATGGCTGCTTCCAGCTGGCCGACCTCAACGCTCACGCCTTTCTGTACGTTTTTACCGCTGAGTCGCTTCGCCCAGCCCTCTGACAATCCTCCAGACATTGCGGCAATTCCGGGCGTTTCCATTGCAGCCATTCCGGCAATTTTTGCAACCACGTCATCGGCAATCCGGATGTTTCCGCTCTCCAGTTGAAGTTGTTCTGCCATGCCACATCCTCCTTCACTTCGTTACTCGTATTTTAAATCCTTTCCACCCCAAAAAGCAAATTAAACTCAAAAAGATGCGTTTACAACCTACCACCATTTGGTTATATTGAAATATGAAAATAATCTCATAAGCGATTTACAGTGTAATTCAAAACAAAATAATTTATAACCGAGGTGTTTGTTGTGAGAAACCGGATTTCATCCATTTTGCTGATTGCATTCTTTGCACTCAGTGCCATCGCCCACTACTTGAAATGGGATTCGATTCTACAGTTCGTGATATCAGCCATTTCGGTTATTTTTGTGGCCGGTTTTTTAGGCAAAGCCACCGAAAATGTGGCCCACTACGCCGGACAGCGGCTGGGTGGATTCTTGAATGCAACCTTCGGCAATGCCGCCGAATTGATCATCGCCATTTTCCTCGTCAAAGAGGGACTGTTCGACATGGTCAAAGCAAGTCTGACAGGTTCCATCATCGGAAATCTGCTGTTAGTGCTCGGGTTAAGTATTTTTGCCGGGGGACTCAAGTTCAAAATTCAGAATTATAATGTTTCACTTGCAGGTCTGAATGGTTCTCTGATGATTGTTGCCATCATTGCCCTGTTTATTCCAGCAGTCTTTCTCAATACACATTCCATTACACAGAAAGACACCAATACACTTAGTCTCATCGTGGCCGGATTGCTCATTCTCGCGTATATTGCGTGGTTGCTATTCTCCATGGTTACGCATAAGAACTACCTTGCAGACGTCACTGAGGATCGCGATGAAGAGCTACCTCATGAGCATGCTCCGGCATGGTCCAAGAAAAAATCTATTCTCTACCTGGTGCTCGCAACAGTCATGGTTGCCTTCGTCAGTGAATGGCTGGTGGGCACGCTTGAAGTCTTCACTTCGGAATTTGGACTTAGCGAACTGTTTGTCGGTGCATTCCTTGTCGCCATCATCGGTAATGCGGCCGAACACAGTGCAGCCATCATGCTTGCCATGAAAAATAAAATTGGAGCCGCCGTTGAGATTGCGGTTGGAAGCAGTTTGCAGATCGCACTCTTCGTTGCTCCTGTTCTGATTTTTGTCAGCTACTTCACAGGCAGAACCATGGATATCGTATTTACAACGATTGAGTTGGTCGCCATCGGCGTATCCGTATTTATTGCAAAGTCCATTACCCAAGATGGTTCAACGAATTGGTACGAAGGTTTACTCCTGCTCGTGGTATATATCATACTCGGTGTATCCTTCTTCCTGGTGTAACCAGGCCCTCACGTAGCGATATAAGTTGAACTAAAGAATATTTACACTGAACACTCCGATGACAGAACAACCTTCCGATCTAAACTATAAGAGGCAGCCCGAATATATATTCGGTGCTGTCTCTTTGTTTGTATACGCCTTCCGCCTGGCTATATCTCCATCCCCGTTCAGACGCACAAAAAAAGCATGCATAAACGCCTGCATGCCTTCTATTCTGACCCGCGCATTTGCAGGCTATTGCTCATTCTTCTTGTTCAAGGCTTCATATAGAATTGCCAAATTCCGCTCAAGCGCGCTAACCAGCTGCTTACCTGCACCTTCTGGAAGGAGCCCTGCACGAACAGCAAAATCAACTTCCTTGGAGAACCCATACATCTGTGTATCCAATACTTCCTCATAGAGAGGGCAGTAGCGGGTAGCCAGATTCTCCATCTGTACTTCAATAAGCTTCTGTATTTTATCTGCATCTTCTTGAAGAAGACTGATCGCTTTCAAATTCAGCTGGTCCTGCAGATCAGATGAAGTCATGCATTTTTCCCCCCTATGTCCCAAAAATCGCGTAAAGACGTTCTACCTCTAATATTAGACGAAATGAAGAGCTAATACAAGAACCTGACCAAAATAAGCCCGCAAAGTTAAGCCTTTTGTTGAAGCTTAATCCACCTGTTCCAGTCACGTCCAGACGAGTATTCAGATCATTTCATGCCAAAAAACACCCCTGCCTAAAAAGGCAAAGGTGCTTCTTGAGAGCTATTACTCAGATGCGATGCTTACATTCAGTCCATGCTTGGCAAATACTTCTGACATGGCTGCTTTTGCTTCAACTGCATCTGGACCATGAACATGCAGTTCATAGCTGTGCGTGCTGATCAGCGTTGTAAACAATCCGAGAATACTTTTTACATCGATATACTTGTTCTCCGAATGAAGCACGATTGAAGAAGTAAACTTGCCTGCTGTTTGAGCAATTTCCACTACAGCCGCGTTATTACTCGACATAGGAATCCCTCCGTCTTTTTACTATTGGTATCATCTATTAATTACCACTACATGATACCGTGAATCCGCTTTCCTAGCAACAGCAAAATCCTGCTCCTACTTCAAACGGTCCGGATTCAGGCATTCCAGCTCAGGAATAACAAAGATACCGTCTTTGCGAATCAGCACATCGTCAAAATAAATCTCCCCGCCGCCGTAATCCGGACGCTGGATCAATACCAGATCCCAGTGGATGGACGAGCGGTTGCCATTGTCCGTTTCTTCGTATGCCTGACCCGGTGTAAAGTGCAAGCTGCCTGCGATTTTCTCATCGAACAGGATATCTTTCATCGGATGAAGAATATGCGGGTTAAATCCAATCGCGAATTCACCGATATGACGAGCACCCTCATCCGAATTCAGGATTTCATTCAAACGCTCTGTATCGTTACTTGTGGCTTCAATGATTTTTCCATTCTCGAACGTGAACTTGATATTTTCAAATGTCACTCCGTTATACAGCGTTGGTGTGTTATAACTAATCGTTCCGTTCACGGAATTGCGCACAGGGGCACTGTACACTTCGCCATCCGGGATATTTTTTTGGCCAGAACATTTCTCTGCACCGATATCTTTAATGGAGAAGCTCAGCTCTGTTCCTGGTCCGGTGATACGAACTTTGTCCGTCCGCTTCATCAGGTTAGCGAGCGAGTCCTGCGCTTTGTCCATTTTGGCGTAATCCAGGTTACATACGTCAAAGTAGAAATCTTCGAACGCTTCTGTACTTGTATTGGCGAGTTGCGCCATACTTGCGTTAGGGTAACGAAGTACAACCCATTTCGTATGTTTGACACGTTGTTCGCTATGTACCGGGTGGGAGTACAATGAATTGTACATTTTCATTTTTTCTTCCGGCACATCGGACAGATCATTCACATTTTCTCCCGCGCGAATACCGATGTAACAATCCATCTGTTTCATACGGTTCAGATCAATCTCTGCCCATGTTTTCATCATTTCTTCTGTGGCATTTTTCAGCATCGCACGCTGTACGGTTTTATCAGTCAACTGTACAAAGACGTTACCACCTTTTTTGCCTACCTCTTCAATAATGGCGTTAATCAGATCACGTTCCGATCCAATCATCTCAACCAATACATTTTCACCAGGCTGTACATCTACTGAATAGCCCACCAGATTTGCTGCAAGCTTTTGAATTCTTGGGTCTTTCATCTTGGTAAAATCCTCCTGTCATCTGCCATACTTGAATTGAACAACGGTAAATTACGATACTATTGTAGCACGCGAACAGTCATCCCGTCAGCAGGCAGTCCCTCACTTCGTTTATTGATATGACTTGAAGTTAACATCGGTGACAAGGGCTTCTTTGTTACTTTTACGGTTGTTGTCCGTATAACTCATCTGACTTTCAGAGGATAAGCGAAGAGGCAGACTGCTCTTCCGATCTACCGTGAGATGATATACCGTCTGCACGCTCGCTTGTTTCATCATCTGTTGCATCGTTGTTTCACCCTGTTTCCAAACTTTCTCCAGATCCTTCTCAAGCTTCTCCTTACGCGCCCCTTTCACCGAAGCTGCCTTATGCATATATTCTGACCGAATGGCGTTCATCTCGTCGTTTAGCTGGGTTACAGCCCATGATTTGGCGTCTTCCGGTGCAAGTTCAATCCGTAATGTTCTGGTTCGACGACCAGCACCATACTCGGATTGAATGGTTTTGTGCATCCCATCGATCTTCTCCAATTGGGCAATTGGGTTAAAACGAGAAAGAGACCCTCGCAGTGGCTCATGCTGCGCTGACAATGCCATCCATTGCCCTTGTTTCCGCTCGAAAGAGGCGCTAAACCCACTGGGCTGTCCATTATTTTTTACGGCAGTTGTTTGAATGGCTGTACCCACAGCGGTCACTTCTCCTGGTAACCGGGTCTGAAGGGTCAGACGATCATGATTCTCCAGCTTGCCTTCAAATTTGAACTGATTTTCGAACAGCCCGCTGTTCTCCCGTCGAAGTCCTGCCTCTCCTTCAAAACTCAACGTTTCTTTTCCCGCTATCCCCGATAAGGCCAAGGAAAAAACCTCTTCAGGCGTTTGATCTCGCTGGATTAATCCACAACCCGGAACACCAATAATCACAATGCTCACAAATAACCATAATGTACGTACCGAATGGCGGTTAAACATGTCTATCTTCACCCTTCCGTGAACTTTCTCCATAGATTGCCCCGCCCGTATATGCTTATACTTCCTTCTATACACAACTTGATTCTCCCATGCACAAAAAAAAGAGAACGACTCCGCAATTGGAATTGTTCTCTTAACGTGTTACATTCTGTTCCTCTACAACGATTCTGTTCCGACCACCATTCTTGGCGCTGTACAAAGCCATATCAGCCCGATAAAACAAGGACTCTACACTGACCTTTTCATCCATCCAATTCCACTCTGCGATGCCACTGGATACTGTAACGGGCGGTCTGGTCTCTTCTTCGACTCTCTTTCGAATCACTTCCGCATAATCTAACGCCTGCCTTACACTCACCTGTGGCATATAGATCGCCAGTTCTTCTCCACCCCATCTGGCACAGACATCCTCTGAGCGAACAGAGCTGGTGACGATCTCACTCACTTGCTTCAATACTTGATCCCCCGTCTGGTGTCCGAATGTGTCATTCACCTGTTTGAACTGATCAATATCCACCACAATGAGGGAGCCACAGAATTCATGAGCCTGTCGCTCGTGAATCACACTGTCCAGATAATGCCTCACATACAGACCTGTCAACATATCCAGATTAGCCAAGCGCCGAACCTCGGCATGCAGCGTGGCATTTGACAGAGCAAGTCCGATATGAATGGATAACATCTGCAAGAGCCGATAGTTATCATATGAAAAGTAGTGCTCTCTACTGTGTCCCAGCAAAATGGCACCCTTCACTTCACCATTGACTCTGATCGGTGATGCAATCAGTGACATGGATCCCGTATCTTCCATGAAAAAGGAGGACACTTTATCATAGTGTGCATAATTGACTATAATAAGTGGTTCCTCTGTTCGGTACACCAAACCTGCGATACCGTAGTCTACAGAAAAGGATTGGTGAAAAACATCTTTCACGTTAGATGACATGACTTCGAAGTCATTTGTACTGTCATTGAGTTGAAGAATGCAACACGTTTCAGCCTGGAATATTTCCTTTAACTCTTGCTCGGATAATTGATAGATCTCCGAAAGATGCAGGCTTTTGTTCAACCGCTGTGTAAGATCATTAATTAAACGAAGTTCCTGAATTAACATATTGGATTGTTCATGTAGCTTGGCGTTCTCAAAGGCCGTTCCTGCAGTGTCTACCATCATCGTAATCAATTGCAAGTCCGATTCTTCCATAATCTCTTCATTCATTTCGATATGGAACACACCGTATATGCCTTGTTTGCCTTTGAGCGGAATCCCTATATCTACAATGCGGTTCTCTGCATCATCTGAGCGAGCAACGATCAGCTTACCTTCCATAAATGAACGCACACAAATATCTTCTCCTCGCTCGTGGACAAGCAACGGTTTAATCCGTGGATCAGAATTGCTCTGATCCTGAGACATATACAATTTGATATAAGTGGCCGGGTACAAGTAGTCCATACTGTCAAATACCTCATCCAATATGGCCTCGACATCCATTTTGTCATGCATTCGCTGAACAATCTGAAAGAGGATGGACCTCCGGTGTTCCTCACGGGCTGTTTGTTCATGAGCATGTAACAGGTCCGTCATAAATATGTATTCAAATCTTCGGTAAAAGCAGGTGCGATAATGCAATGCCTCAGATTGAACCACAGCTTCAGACGTTTCATATCCATTGGATTCATAGATCACAGCAGTAAATACGGCAAACATATCCTTGTTTGTTCTGGAGAATAAGGGATGTGTTATTATAAGATATTCTCCGTGTTCGCTTGTCCCTTTAAGGGACAGGACCTGTCTCTTATCCAAACATTCCAATACCAGCCTGCGTGCATCTACACCCGGATCAGCTTCATGATCGCTATCGTATCCTATGCAATCACCTTCCGTGTTCCACACGCTGTAAAAGGTTGATGTTCTGGTCAGCCTTGAACCCACTCTGGAGTTCCAGTCACTGTATGCCTGCTCTAGCAAGCTGCCCAAATATGAAAAATCAAAAGGTGTGATATCCATTTTTTGCATCCACAACACATGCTCTTCATGAGAACGAGGAGCGGCAAAAGATGCGGAATCGCCCGAACTTCGTGAATTCAAGCTGGCAGGTAAACTTCTTAGATGTTCTAACATGTCAGGCGCTCCTTTGCACCGTTTTTGCATCCACCAGGATGCATTAATCTGCAGACGTTATCGCAAACCTGCAAATTCGTTGCGATAACCTTGTTACATAAAGATGATTTAAAGTTAAGATACAATCTATTTTACTCTGTTTATAGCTTTTTTGCATCCATATTTCAGAAAATTGTCCCATTATTTTAGGCCCAATGACCTATCGACAAATTTAGACGTTTTTTTGCTTTTATTCTATGCTTGACTTTGTTTCTCTTAAACTGTAATATAAATTGTTGATGAAGACTACTAATGGGTCTTTAAATTTGGGCATTACCGGTTGTGTCACCCTCATTCTTTTTGTTGCTTTCAGGACAGCGGCTGAACTTTCCTGATCGTTCTATGCGAGGCCAAGCCCGCATCAACAAATTGGAGCGCAAACAGAGCCCTAATATGAACTTTAACTAAAAAGGAGCTACTTTAAACATGGCACGTTACACTGGTCCTAAATTTAAATTGAGCCGTCGCCTCGGCATTTCCCTTAGCGGAACAGGCAAAGAATTGAAACGCCCTTTCCCTCCAGGTCAGCACGGAGCTAACCAACGCAGAAAAATGAGCAACTACGGTATGCAATTGCAAGAAAAACAAAAATTGCGCCACATGTACGGTTTGGGCGAGAAGCAATTCCGCACACTGTTCTCTAAAGCTCAAAAAATGCAAGGTATTGCCGGTGAGAACTTCATGTTCTTGCTTGAGTGCCGCCTTGACAACCTCGTTTACCGCCTTGGGTTCGCTAACTCCCGCGCTGGAGCGCGTCAGTTGGTAGCACACGGTCACGTAACTGTAAACGGTAAAAAAGTCGATATCGCTTCTTACCAAGTAAGCACTGGTGATGTAATCGGCTTGCGTGAGAAGAGCCGCGCTCTTTCTTCCGTTAAAGAAGCTTTGGAAGGCCGTTCGCATCTTCCAGCATACGTTGAATACAACGAAGCAGCTGTAGAAGGTAAATTCATCCGCTTGCCTGAGCGTGCTGAATTGTCCCAAGACATCGATGAAAAACAAATCGTCGAGTTCTACAACCGTTAATCGTTGCAATCACATTAAAGTTTCAATCCAAACAGCTGTCGAGATTTTCTCGGCAGCTGTTTTTCTATGCTTTTTTTTAATTATCTTCATTATAGGAACGTAAATAACGATATAAAATATAGACTCCCTTCAGGAGAAGCACACATCCATATATACATCACAAGAATGACATCGAGGGGGATTAAAACATGCATTTTTTTCGCAATCGCAAGCTCGCTGTTAAGCTTGGACTTTTACTCGGGATCGTATTACTCTGTTGTATTGGAGCCCTGATTGCATTTAATACCAAATCCATTTACGACAAAAGCCTCCAGTACGGCGAAACTGTTGCTGGACAAGCAGCAAACCGGGCTACGAATGAGTTTATGACAGACATTAATCAGGTCAAAAACACATTGGACACCATGAGCACCACGTTATTGGATGCCGCTCAGAACGGGTCTCTCAACCGCGAAGAAGTCGTTAGACTCCTTGAACAGTATCTGAAAAAGGACGAGAAAGTTTTTGGCTTTTATACGGGCTGGGAACCAAATGCCTTTGATGGAAACGATGCGGATCACGTGAATAAAAATGACTATGATGATGCTACAGGCCGCTTCATCCCCTACGCCATACGGGACGGTAACTCCCTGCATTTTGAGCCTCTGACTACCTATGAGGGAAACAGTGAAACCAGTACATACTATCAACAGCCGAAGAAAACCAAATCCATCTATTGGTCCGAGCCAGTTACCTATACAGTTGGCGGAAAAGAAACACTACTCGTTTCGATTGTCCTCCCTCTATTAGATGAAAACAAAACTTTTCTGGGCATTGTTGGGGCCGACTTTACCATTGATCGTTTTCAGCAAAATATAGCATCACTTAATCCGGATCAGGGTTATGCCATGCTGATTACTAGTGGAGGACAGATTGCTGCACACGGCTCCAAACCGGAACTGGCTAATGAAGGAGCCGTAATTCCATCTGAAATGAAGACAATTATTCAGCGTATACAATCTGGCGAGTCTCAGTTTTACGCCACTGACCCTGAAGTAGGGGAAGAACTATTTATTGCCGAGCCCGCCAGGTTACAAGGAACGGATTCAAACTGGTACCTTGTATCGGCGCTGCCAAAGAGCCATATCCTTCAACCCTTCTATGACAGCTTGAACTGGTCCATTCTGATTGCCGCACTGGCTGTCCTTCTGCTTGCAAGTGTGGTTACCTACACTATCGTCTCCATTGTAAGGCAGTTGAATCAAGTTAATATCGTCGCTGGACAGCTGGCTGGCGGGGATTTGACACAAAAGTTACCTGTACGATCCAAAGATGAATTTGGCGTCATGGCGGGTCATATGAATCAGATGATGGATACACTGCGGCATACCATATCAGTTATATCCGAACATGCTTTATCTGTCGGCTCTACTTCTCAACAATTGACCGCAGGTGCCGAAGAAACAGGTAAAGCAGCCGAACTGATTGCATTAACAGGAGTCGAAGTTGCAGATAAAGCAGGTAAACAGGTGCAGGAGCTGCAAGAGTCCTCCCGTTCCATGAATGAAATATCTGCAGGGATCGGAAGAATTGCAAAGGCCGCCTCCGATGTATCGGATTCATCGCGAGCTGTGGCTGAGCGAACAACTGTCGGAACCGATAAGATTCAGTCCGCCATGCGTATGGTCGATAGTGCCACCTCTTCTGTGCAGACGTCCATGACCGCACTGGAGAATTTCCGTCAACGTTCGGAAGAGATTGGCCATATTACAGGCATGATCACAGAAGTTAGCCGACAAACCAATCTTCTTGCCCTTAACGCTTCCATTGAAGCATCACGAGCAGGTGAACATGGGCGCGGCTTTGGTGTTGTTGCTTCCGAGATTCGTAATCTGGCTGAACAATCCAGAATATCGGCAGCGCAGATTGCAGCATTAATTCATAGTGTTCAGCAAGAGGTCCTTTCTCTCGTTGAAAATATGGAACAGGGGAATGCCGAGGTTAGCCATATAGCGGAAGTGATTCATGAAAGTGGTGAACTATTCCTCTCCATTTCATCACAGATCACAGATGTTAATGAGCAGATTGAGCATGTATCAGCCATTGCGCAGCAGATGTCAGCTGGATCACAGCAGGTGGATGCCACGTTAGTGAAACTCAAAACCATTGGTCATGAGACGGCAGATCATGCAACTCGTGTTGCCTCCGCCTCTGAGGAACAACTCGCATCCATGGAAGAGATTACGGCGGCATCTGCCTCACTGGCTAATCTTACCCAGGAACTATTAGAACTGATTCAACGATTCAAAACCTAATGTAGAAGACCTCCAATACGACAAATCATTCAGGTCACCCTATGCACCTCAGCATGGAGGTGGCCTGCTTATTTTGGCTTACAACTCATGAAATGTGCTTCAATATCGCATGATATATAGCATAATGCATGGCAGAATGGCAAATTTCGACCATTACTTGTATTTCTCAGGCATGCAAACCCGCCTTTTTATGCTATAATAAGTGCTGTTAAAAGGAGGAAGACACTGAATGGTTGATGTTAATAAGAAAAAGCCCGATGAACAGCCTGTACGCAAACGCAGCTTTGCCCGCAGACTGGGAAGTTTCGTCAAATGGATGGTTGTCCTAGGATTTATGGGGGCACTATTTGTAGGCGGTGCTTTGATGGGATACGTCAGTTCCATTGTGAAAGACGAGCCTGTCCGTTCAAGGGCCCTGATTGAACAAAAAGTCAGCGAAAACTCCATCACAGGCTTTGCTTACTTTGCCGACGGCAGTCCGATCGGTCAATTACGTACGGAAGAAGACAGGCGTCCGGTCACTTCGGACCAGATCCCACAGAAGGTTATTGATGCTGTCATTTCGATTGAAGACAATCATTTTTACGAACATAAAGGTGTAGACATGAGCGGAACACTACGTGCCGTGAAACAGAAAGTGCTGAAAGAATCAGTACAAACCGGCGGTAGTACACTGACTCAGCAATTGGCGCGTCGTGTGTTTTTGAATCTGGATCGCACGGAAGATCGGAAAGTGAAAGAAATTTTGCTCTCACTCCGACTCGAACGTTTCCTGACCAAAGACGAGATCATGACAGCCTATCTGAACAAAGTTCCTTTTGGTAATGGTTCCAGCGGATACAACGTTTACGGAATCAAAGCGGCCGCCAAAGGATTGTTCAATATTAACGATCTAGAAAAAATCAACATCGCTCAAGCTGCTTATCTTGCTGGATTGCCACAACTCCCCTCCTCTTACTCCGCTTTTAACGGTAAAGGTGATTTTGTAGAGGAGAATTTTGACCGCGCAATCAACCGTCAGCATCTGGTACTGCGCCGTATGCTTGAACTGGGCAAAATCAATCAGTCCGAGTATGACAAAGCTCTTGCTTTTGATATCAAAAGCTCTCTAGCTCCGAAGACCATCAAGGCTTACAACACTTATCCATATCTTATGATGGAAACGGAACGACAAGCTGCACAGATTTTGATGAAACAGTTGAATTCCGACACAGCTGAATCTACAGACAAAGCTACGGATGCAGCCACACCTCAGAAGGAAAGCAGTGCACTATTAGAGGATGCTCAGACGCAACTGCGGACAGGTGGATATCGTATATACACGACCATCAACAAAAGTATCTACAAAACGATGCGTACCATTGCGGAAGATGACAGCAATTTCTCAGCAGATGATCCTGTCAAAGGAAAAGAACAAACTGCTGCCATGCTGATTAATCACAAAACCGGTGCTATTCTAGGTATGATTGAGGGACGGAATTTCCAGGACGAACAGATGAACTATGCAACGCAGATGATACGTCAGCCAGGTTCAACGATGAAACCTATAGCCGCTTATCTTCCTGCGCTAGATGAAGGTCTTGTCCAACCTGCTTCTATTATTGATGACTCACCGATCATTCTCAAAAATGGTCCGAGCGGATACCACATTGCCAAGAATGCCAACAACCGGTATCAGGGACTGGTCACTGCCCGCAGAGCACTGAATTATTCTCTTAATATACCGGCTCTGAAGTTGTTTAATGAAGAAGTAGGGATCGAGAAGGCTTGGACCTTCGCCAAGAAACTGGGGATTACCACCATCCAGAAGGAAGACTATCAGGCTCAGACCGGTGTTCTCGGAGGTCTCCAATACGGTGTAACCGTTGAAGAATTAACCAGTGCCTATGGTGCTATCGCCAATATGGGTGTATATAACGATTCTTACATGATTAGCAAAATTGTAGATTCCAAAGGAAACATCGTTTATAAACATGATACTGAACCTGTCCAAGCCTTCTCGGAGCAGACAGCATACCTGATGACCGATATGCTGCGGACCGTTATTACAGAAGGAACGGCAGATAAAGTACGTGAAAATTACAAATATTCCAAGAGTGTGCCAATCGTAGGTAAAACGGGTTCCACTCAAAACTACGCAGATGTCTGGTTTGAAGGTTATACACCAGATGTCACACTTGGCGTGTGGGTTGGATACAAACAGCCCGTGAATACGCTGGAAAGTAAATCACAGAGAAAACGTGCGCAGCAACTATGGTCGAAAATCCTGAACGAAGTGATCGATACGCAAAAAGATCTGTTCGTTACGGATTCGTTCAAAAAACCGTCTGGCATCGAAACGCGCACGGTGTCTGCATACAGTGGCAAGTTGCCAACATCCATGACTGACAAATTTGTTACGGATATTTTCAACAGCAAGTTTGTTCCGAAGGATAGCGATGACGGTGTAGCCAAAGCCAAGTACATTACTTACAATGGTGTAAACTATATTCCGCGTGACGGAACACCTTCGGACATGTTGAAGGAAAAAACAGTCATCAAGCGTAAAAAACCAATCTCGGATCTCATCAAAGAATTGCAAAATGCATTCTCACGTATGAGTCGACATGAGTCACTTGCTTATTATCTTCCTGAAGATGCTGGTGCAGACATGCCAACACAGATTGATCCAAGGACGGATAACGGCAAAGCTCCTGATGCACCAGGCAACGTACGCATCTCAACCTCAGGTGACACAGCTGTCATTACATTTAATGCCACACCTGAAAATGATGTCGTGGGTTATCGTTTGTACCGTTCTGTAAACGGCGGAGGATTCCAGAACCAGGGTCAGGTTGTCCTGACTGGTGATTCCAGATCATTCTCTGCATATGCAGCGCAAGGCGGTAACTTCGCCTTCTATGTAACGGCAGTGGATGTTGCCGGCAGAGAATCTGCTCCTAGCGCTACAGTAAATAGTGCTGGTGTAGCTCCTCCTGTGGAAGAAGAGATTAATGAGCCAATTGAAGTTCCAGGTACAGTCATTACACCAGGAGAAACGCAGACCGATAATACAACAACGACAGCCCCAGGCACACCTGGTCAAGTCAGCGTATCTGCCCTCTCTCAAGGACTGCGTATTCAATGGGCATCCAGTCCAAACGCAGATAGTTATGCTGTATATTACAGTGAAACAGGCTCAGCTCCTTACACCAAAATTGGAACAACAGCGGGAAATACCATGGATTATGGAGTACCCGCATCGACCAGTGGATGGTTCAAGGTATCTGCCAGCAACAGTGCGGGTGAATCCGAACCTTCTGCAGCCATACATTTTCAACCCTGAATCAGGCATAACGTTCCAAAACAAGCCGCATCCTCAGACTGTATCTGAGTGTGCGGCTTTTTATTTGTATTTACAGTAAGCCAAAAAGCCTGCTTCATGGTCTTACCCCTGTCAAGTAGACAGATGGAAAAAAGCTATGCTGCCAGTGCGCATCGATATTCAATCGGTGCGCGCTGTTTGAGTTTGGCTTGAAAACGTCGGTAGTTGTAATGGTACATATAATCTTCCACGGCTTGTCGAATCTCTGCTTCTGAATTACACTGGTTAAGGTACAGCTTCTCTGTCTTGAGATGCGAAAAGAAGGATTCGATGCATGCGTTATCCAGGCAGGTTGCTTTGCGAGAGTGGCTGCCCTTCACGCCGAATGCTTCTAATCGTGTGTTGTACGCCTGAGACGTGTATTGGAAGCCTTGATCCGAATGGAGCACGGCTTCCGAAACGTCTCTTTTTTGT